>CAZXJU010000056.1:2055-10393 GCA_964641035.1 uncultured Halobacteriales archaeon
CCGAAGCCGGCGGCGGTGCCGACGGCGCCGCTCATCTTGCCGACCTCGATGCGCGGCCGCAATTCCTCCAGTCGCTCGACGTGGCGGCCGATCTCCGCGGCAAAGACGATGAGCTTGTAGCCGAACGTGGTCGGGACGGCGGCCTGGCCGTGGGTCCGGCCGAGCATGATCGTCCGTTCGTGTTCGACGGCCCGGGCGACGAGGGTGTCGAGCAACTCGTTCAGGCCGGCTTCGAGCACGTCGAGGGCGTCCCGGAACTGCAACGCGTTCGCCGTGTCGATGATGTCGTAGCTGGTGGCGCCCAGGTGGATTGAGCCGCCGGCGGGTTCGCCGGTCTGTTCGGCCAGGGCCTTGACGACGGCCATCAGGTCGTGACGGATCTCCGCTTCGATCTCCTTGACGCGCGCCGGCGTGACGGAGCCGTCGTCGGCCTTCTTCCGGATGGCTTTAGCGTGCGTCTTCGGGATGTTGCCGGCCTCGGCGTGCGCCTCGGCCAGGGCGGCTTCCACGGCCAACAGGTATCCCAGTCGGGCCTCTTCGGTGAAGAGGCGTTTCATCTCCGGTCGGCCGTATCGGTAATCGAGCGGAGATACGAGACCTTCGTCGCCCACGGCCGCCGCAACGAGGGCGCTAGGAAAAACGTTTGCCGGTTCACCGGCGGATCCGGAAGGCGCCGTCGAACTCGCCGTTGGGGTCCTCCGGTTCGACGGCCACGTTGTCGACCTCGGCGCGGGGTGGGCCCTCCTCGCACCAGGCGACCAATTGGTCGACGGACTCCTTGGGCCCCTCGAAGACGCCCTCGACGCTTCCGTCGGCCCGGTTGCGGATCCAGCCGGCCACGCCCAGCCGCTGGGCCTCACGGCGGGTGCTGTCGCGGAAGAAGACGCCTTGGACGCGGCCGGTGATCTGTACGCGGACGCGCTTGTGGGACATGTTTCACGCAAGTCGCCCCGTCGCCTTCAACCTTCGGGGACGGGGGCCGGAACAAACCGAAAGCCGCATATAAACCTCCAGGGGTTAAACAGGAGTGGATGCACTCGCCCGCATTCTTGTCGTAATAGGGGGAGCCAGATGAAGGACCTGATCAAGCAGGCGGTCTCCCGTGCCGCCCAGGAGCAGAAAGTCGTCTCGAAAGAACATCAGGCCGACGCCTCGTCGCGCCGTACCGAGGAGGTCGACGCCGACAGCCAGGAGCTGGAAGGCGTCCTCTCGTCGATGACGACGCGCATCAAGGTGATCGGGTGCGGAGGCGGCGGCACGAACACGGTCGCCCGCTGCGTCGAGGAGTCGATCACGAACTGCGAGTTCGTGGCCGTCAACACCGACGCGCAGCACCTGTTGATGATCCGGGCCCCCAAGAAGATCCTCATCGGCAAGCACATCACGCGCGGCCTCGGCGCCGGCGCGCTTCCGCAGATCGGAGAGGAGGCGGCGGAGGAGGCGGAGCAGGAGATCCGCAAGTCCCTGCAGGGCGCGGACATGGTGTTCGTCACGTGTGGCCTCGGCGGCGGCACCGGCACCGGGTCGGCGCCGGTCGTCGCGAAGATCGCGCGCGAGATGGGCGCCTTGACGATTGTCGTGGCGACGTTGCCGTTCAGCGTCGAAGGCGCGGTCCGTATGGCCAACGCCGAGGCGGGCCTGGCGCGGTTGCGTGCGGTGGCCGACACGGTCATCGTCGTGCCCAACGACAAGCTGTTGGAGTTGGCGCCGCGGCTTCCGTTGAACGCGGCCTTCAAGGTCGCCGACGAGCTGTTGATGCGGTCGATTAAGGGAATCACCGAGCTCATCACCAAGCCGGGGCTGGTCAACCTCGACTTCGCCGACCTGAAGACGATCATGCGCGGCGGTGGCGTCGCCATGATCGGAATGGGCGAGGCCGACGGCGACAACCGTGCCCAGGAAGCGGTCCGCGAGGCGCTGCATTCGCCGCTTCTCGACATCGACATCAGCGACGCGACCGGCGCCTTGGTCAACGTCATCGGCGGGCCGGACATGACGATCCACGAGTCCGAGAGCGTCGTCGAGGAGATCTACGCACGCATCGACCCGGACGCCCGCATCATCTGGGGCACCAGCGTCGATCCGGAGCTGGACCACACGATCCGGGCGATGGTGGTGCTCACCGGCGTCAAATCGAAGCAGATCCTGGGGCCCACGGTGAAGAACCGGAACGAGGCGCGCAAACAGAAGACCGGCGTCGACTTCGTCCTCTGAACGCGCCGGCGGCCGCCGCGTGACGCGTCCGCTTGGCGGAATCGTCCATCGTGGCCCGACGGCCCGCTGGGAGGACCCCTTGGTTACCCTTAAGAACCCGGACCGATTTGGCCGCAGTCCTGGAGCCTCCTGATGGCCGATACCACCGGAACCGACCCTGAGTCCGACCCGGAGAACGACTTCGAGGACGAGTCCGCCGACGAGGAGCCGACGCGCCGCCGGCCGCCGCGGGGGCCGGCCGCCCGCGAGGAAGGCTTCGTCGAGCGTGCGTGGGAGACGCAGGATAACATCGAGGCGCGGTTCAAGCGGATGGGCCGCGGCAAGTACATGCGCGTGTTGAAGATGGCGCGCAAGCCCGAGAAGGAAGAGTTCCAGCGGGCCAGCCAGATCACGGCCATCGGAATCCTGGTCATCGGCATCATCGGGTTCCTCATCCTCCTGTTTATGGATTGGCTGATGGGCGTCCTCGGCGTCCAGTGAGCCGACACGGATAAATACGGGACCCTGTCTAGGATGAATTGCTCTTTTTGGGCTGGTGTCTACCTGCTCAAGCGGGAGCGCCCTCCATCGAAGGTGGTCTAAGAATGTACGCCGAGGACGAAGGACTGGGGATTTTCACACCCGATCAGCCGAAGCCGGAACGCGCCGGGGCGCGGACGGTCGAGCTGAAGGAAGACCACGAGATCGAGATGCCCGAAGGCGTCGAGCCGATGGTGTTCGCCGTCAAGACGCAGGTCGGCCAGGAGCGCAACGTCGCGGACCTGTTGGCCACCAAGTCGAAGAAGCAGGAAGTGGAACTCTACAGTGTGCTGGCCCCGCAGGAGTTGCGCGGGTACGTGTTCGTCGAGGCCGATGACGGCCAGAAGCTCGAACGGCTGGTACGCGCCGTCAGCTACGCGCGTACGATGCTGGGCGAACCGGTGCCCTTTGCCGAGATCGAACACTTCCTGACGCCAGTCAGCGCGGTCGCCAAGATCAGCGAGGGTGACATCGTGGAGCTGGTCAGCGGTCCGTTCCGCGGTGAGAAGGCGAAGGTCACCCGGATCGACGACGCGAAAGAAGAGATCACCGTCGAGCTCTTCGAAGCGATGGTCCCGATCCCGATCACGGTCAAGGGCGAGAACGTCCGCGTGCTGAAGCGGCACGACGAGAAGTAGGCGCGTTCACGGCGCCGGCGGCGCGCCCATCAGGCCGCGCTTCTGGAGCCAGCGGACCTTCCACCCGACGACGAACAGGAGCAGCAAGGCCAGCGTGATCAGGCCGAAGCCGGGACCCTGTTGCGGCTCCTCTTGGAAGAGGTACAGGAAGCCACCGACGCTCAACGCGAGGACCGTCACGCCCCACAGCAGGAAGATGACGGCGATCGCCGCTTTCGGCATCGGCCGCGGTCTGGATTCCTCTTCGGCCACGCCGGGGCCATTGGCGGGGCCCACTTATCCCTTGTGCCTTGGGGCCGTCCCCCGGCGTCACGCTTATATCGCACGCGGCGTACGGAGAGACGCTTCCATCCCCCGCCCTCGTCGAGGGCGTACCAACGCGCGTCGATTGCGGCGTGCGGGGTCGGGGCGCAGGTGAACCACGCATGGCAGAGACAATCGAGGCACTGGTCGAAGGCGGAAAAGCGAGCGCGGGGCCTCCCATCGGGCCGGCGCTCGGACCCACGGGCGTCAACATCGGCAAGGTCATCCAGGAGATCAACGAGAAGACCAAGTCCTACCAGGGCATGACGGTCCCCGTCAAGATCATCATCGACCCGGGGAAGAAGACGTTCGAGATCGAGGTCGGCACGCCGCCGGCCAGCGCCCTCATCCTGAAGCAGTTGGGCATCGAGAGCGGCTCCGGCAGCTCGTTGACCGACAAGGTCGGCGACCTGTCGATTGACCAATTGAAGACGATCGCCGCGCAGAAGGAGGCGAACCTGTTGGGCAAGGATGTCAAGCAACGCGTCAAGGAGATCCTCGGCACCTGCGTCTCGATGGGCGTGACCGCCGACGGCGGCAAGGACCCGCGCGAAGTCCAGCAAGGCATCACGCAGGGCCGCTACGACGACCAGTTCGCCAAGTAGCGGGGCGGGCCCGCGAGAAGCAAACCCTAAAACAGGCCGAGGTTTGCGGCACTCGGAGGAGAGGCGTCGATGGCGACGGGACCCGAAATCATCCTGTTCTACATCGCCCTGATCGTCGTCTGCGGCAAGGTCGGCGGCGAGATCGCCGAACGGTTCAAGCAGCCGGCCGTGCTCGGCGAACTTCTGGTCGGCATCCTGATCGGGCCGAGCCTTCTCGGTCTGCTGCCCAGCTTCAACATCCTCTCGGACGCCGACGCCCAGGTGGAGGAGGGCCACTTGGCCGCCGGCAACGAGACCGTGGCCGCGGAGACCGGCCACTTTTTCCTCGACCATTTCGAGACGGTCGGCAACCTCGAGATCCTGGCCGCACTGGCCACCATCGGCGTACTCGTGCTCTTGTTCGAAGTGGGGTTAGAAAGCTCGATACGCGACTTCACGCGCGTCGGCCCCAGCGCCTCGCTCGTCGGCGTGATCGGGATCGCCCTCAGTTTCGCGATCGGCTACGGGGCCAGCCTCGGGTTCGCGCAATATTTCGACTGGGTCGTAACCGATAAGGCCGTCGCCGAGCCGAACATCCTCCACATCTTCATCGGCGCCACACTGACGGCCACCAGCGTCGGCATCACCGCGCGCGTCTTGGGCGACATGGGGAAGATCCGGTCCAAGGAGGCGCAGATCATCCTCGGCGCCGCCGTCCTCGACGACGTGTTGGCCCTCATCATCCTCGGTGTGGTCAGCGGGATCGCCGCCGGCGGCGGCGTCACGCTGCTGGGCGTCGGCAAGATTTTCGCGATCGCAATCGGTTTCTTCGTCGGGTCCATCGCCATCGGCGTGCTCGTCATGCCGCGCGCGCTCGAATGGACCACGCAGAAGTTCAAGAGCCACGGCGTGCCGCTCGCCTTCGCCTTCTCACTGATGGCCATCATGGCGTTCTTCTCGAGCCTCGTCGGCCTCGACCCGATCGTCGGCGCGTTCGCCGGCGGCCTCATCCTCAGCCAGAGTCCCCACAAGCACGTGATCTTCGACCAGTTGAAACCCATCGGGACCATCTTCATCAGCTTCTTCTTCGTCACGCTGGGCGCCCGCGTCGATCTTCGGTCGATCACGCCCGACACGTTCGTGCCCGTCCTGGTCATCGGCCTCGGACTGACCGTGGCCGGGATCCTGGGTAAGCTCGCGTGCGGCTGGGGCGTCGTCCAGAAGGGCGTGCATCGGATGTCCGTCGGCGTCGGCATGGTGCCGCGTGGAGAAGTCGGCCTGATCTTCGCCTTGATCGGGCTCGAGCTGGGCCTCTTGACGAACTGGCAGTACGCCACCGTGATCATCGTCGTGATGCTGACGACGCTCGTGACGCCGATCTGGCTGAAGGCGTACAAGGACAAGATTGGGCTCGAGCCGACGGGCATGCCGTCGCTGGCCCGTACGGGCGAACTCGTCGAGCCGTAGCGACCCACCCCGTCGCCGTATTCCATAAATACGGGCCGTCCCGGTGCCCTCGCGTTGCCGCCTGACGGGGACGCCCCGGCATCCGTGCCCGTGACGCGGGCGACACGCGTCGCCGTAGGGCCCACACGAGCCGCCCGGGACGCCGAATGGGTGCCGGTGACGCATTCGACGGCGGCCCCGGACGACTACCGCCCGGGCCTGCGTTCAAAGATCTTCACGATTCTCCTCGTCTTGGACCTCGTCCTGCTCGGACTGGAGGCCATCGGCCAGACCGTCATCGGCCTGCGCGCCGTTTTCGGCGGACAGAACGTGACGTACGGCACCGTCACGGCCGGCGAACTGTGGGCCGCCCAGGGAATTATGTTCCTCCTCCTCGGGCTCATCCCGTTCCTATGGGTCCTTGCGACGCGGGAACGGCCGCTTGCCGGCACCCTCGAATACTTGGGCCTCAAACGTTGGGGGCACGCCAGCTTCGTCGGCGTCGGCCTGGCCGGGTTCATGGTCGCCGCCGTCCTGCTGATGACCGGCGTCATGGCCCTGCTGCCGGAATCCTGGGAGGCCGCGCTGGGCGAGGGTGGCCAGGGCGACGACTCCTACTTCAGCCTCTTCAACACGCTGACGTGGCCCCTGGCGGTCTTCATCGCGCTGACGGCCGGCATCGGCGAAGAGATCCTCTTCCGCGGCATCCTGCAACGATGGGTCGGCATCTGGGGCCAAGCGGTGCTCTTCGTCATGGCCCACATGGCCAACGCGTTCCCGCTCCAATGGGCCGTCGCCTTCTCCGTCGCCGTCGTCTTCGGCTACCTCCGCCGGGCCGGCTGGTCCCTCGTCACCCTGATCGTTGCGCACGCGGTCTACGATTTCGTCCTCCTCGGCCTTTTCCTCCTGTTGGGACCGTGACGGCCGTTTCGGCCTTTCGGGACTCTGTGGCGTCTCGCTTCACGTGCGCATCCAATCTCCGTAATATACTGCCCTGCGAAGGTTAGCTTGGTGACCCACACCATGCGAACCAACCAAAGCAAGAAAATGAAAGTCAAGGCTTTCGGCGTCCTAGCCATCATCGTGATGCTCGGGGCCGCAGCCGGCGTAGCCGCCGGCGGCATCGACGGAATGATCCGCGGTGCGACCGAAGGCGAGACCGCAGGCGAAGCCGAGAAGAGGCTCAACGGGACCATGGAGTCCACGTGGAACCTGACCGGCGAAGTCGAAGAGAAACTCGAGTTTGAAGTCAACGCCGGCGCGGAAGTCGTCGCCGACGTCGACCACGAACTCGCGGCCACCGCAGACCTGGCCGCCGACATCGAGGCGCAAGCCGAATTGATGCTCGAGTACTCCTACCACTTGAGTGCCGAGGCGCGCGCCGACGTCCAAGCCGAGGCCCACGCGATGCTCAAGGCGTCCGCGGACCTGCAGACGACCGTCGAGACGCAGGCCGAGGTCATGGCCGACGCGACCTTCGAGGTCGAACAGGCATTCGAGGAGCGCAGCCAGCAGAAGCTGGACGCGGCCCTAAAGAACCAGTTGACCACCGCAGTCAGCGTGCAGCAGGAGCTCCAGTGGGCTCTCAGCGCGACCGCGAAGATCAGCGCCAGCGCCAAGGCCGCCATCGAGGCGACCGCGAAGGCCACCTACGACGTCGCCTTCGACGCGAAGTACCGGATCAAGTACGCGGCCGAGCTCGTCGTCGACTACTCGGCTGACGCCAGCGCCCACCTGTCCGCCGCCGTGGCCTACACGGTCGAGGCACAAGCGCACTTCCACGCCGCACTCGACGTGCTGCTGGGAGCCAACGCGTGGCTTCAGATCGGTGACGACGTCTACGGTGTCAGCGAAGTCCGCGGCACCGGTCACAGCGCGGCTGACGGAGCCGGCGAGTCGTCCTCGTCCGGCGAGTCCGTGGCCCGCCAGGTGATCTAAGAGTCCGTCCCTCCCGCACGGACACGGGGCGGGCGCCAGCCTACGGGCCCGGCGCTCGCCCCGCCCTCTCCCCACTCTCTTCCCACCTTCTCCCCCTAATCTTCATAAGCGGACCCCCCATCGAGCCCTCGAGGCCCTTCGGATGGACTGGCGGGGACGCGACGTCGTATCAATCCGTGATTTCTCCCGCAAGGAGATCGACGGTCTGCTGAAGGCCGCCGACGCGTACGTCCCGATTGCACGCGGTGAGGCGTCGTCCGACTCGTTGTCGGGCAAGGTCCTTGCCACGCTTTTCTTCGAGGCCTCCACGCGGACCCGACTCAGTTTCGAATCCGCGATGCAGCGCCTGGGCGGCGGCGTCACCGGGTTCGCCGACCCGGCCGTCTCCAGCCAGAAGAAAGGGGAGACGCTGACCGACACGGTCCGCATCGCCGACGGCGTGGCCGACGTCATCGTCCTGCGCCACGTCAAGGAGGGTTCAGCGCGCCTGGCGGCCGAAGAGGCCGAAAAACCCGTGATCAACGCGGGCGACGGCGCCGGCGAACACCCGACCCAGACCCTGTTGGACCTGTTCACGATACGCCAGGAGAAAGGCAAGGTCGACGACAACACGATCGCGTTGGTCGGCGACCTGAAGTTCGGCCGGACCGTCCACAGCCTCGCGGTGGCGTTGGCACATTATGATGTGAACCTGAT
>CAZXJU010000057.1:0-1219 GCA_964641035.1 uncultured Halobacteriales archaeon
CCGGAAGCGATGGGGCGGAAGGCGCCGACGGCGGGGATTCCGCGCCCGACGTGCCCTTCGGCGCGGAGGCCCTCGAGTCGGGACACCGCCTGTTCGGGGTCAAGGTGACCGATTGGCCGAGCGACGAGGACCCAGTGGTCGACAGCTTCGAGTCCACGACGGGAGCCCGGGCGGACATCGTCGACATCTACATGGATTGGAAGACGCCGTGGCGGAACGCGAGCCATGCTGTCAAACACACCGCCGAACGCGGCTCCATCCCCGCCATCACGTGGGACCCCACAGGGTTGACCACGCAGGACATCGTCGACGGATCCGCCAACCTCACCATGCGCGACGGCGCCGGGACGTCGATGACCGTGAACGCGTACATGAACCAATTCGCCGTCGGCGCGTGCGAAGCCGCCACGGACACACAGACCCCGATTCTGCTGCGGCCTCTTCGGGATGCGAACGGCGACTGGAACACGTGGGCGCTGGGCTGGTCCGACGGCGGGAACAACCCGAACTCACCCGAGTCCTTCCGCCAGGCCTGGATGGCGGTCCACGACGTGTTCGCAAAATATTGCGACCCGGGTCAGGACATCCTCTTCGTGCTGTCGGTAAGCCATGCGGACGCCGGCGACAACGCGTCGTTCGCCCAGGCCTACCCAGGCGACCACGTCGTCGACTACGTCGGCCTGTCAGGATACAATTACGGCGATCACAGCAACTGGGGTTGGCAATCCTTCTCCAACCTCTTCCGGAACGCCTACTGCACGATTGCGCCCCAGACGACGAAGCCGATGCTGATCACAGAGTGGTCCTCGGTCGAGGCAGGCGGAAACAAGGAGCTATGGATTGCGACCGCGATGGACGAACTGGCCTCCGGCAAGTACCCCAAGATCCATGGGCTGGTCTGGGTCCAGGAAACCGGCGACGCGTCCGGCCAGGGCGAATGGAAAGTCGATTCGAGCGCCGAAGCGCTGGCCGCCTACTCGGAGGCCGTATCGGACATGCAAGCGGCGCGAACCGACGGCGCCCCGCAGACGTCGATGGAGACGGGTCCGCCGTGCACGTAGACGTTCAGGGAGGTCCCAATGGCCGCTCGGCGTGACGGCGGCGGGTTCGTCGGCGGCGTCGTGAAGGCCTTGGGCGCCGTGGCCGTCGGGGCGGCGATGATCGGGCTCATCGTGTACGCCGCGCTCCCCAGCTTTCAAGGTCCGGACCGCCAGGCGGC
>CAZXJU010000057.1:1319-10380 GCA_964641035.1 uncultured Halobacteriales archaeon
CATTGGTACCCGTGGGGCATCGGGTACGAAGTGGACGGCGAGAAGCCGAACTCGCCGGACACGTTCCGCCGCGCGTGGATCAAGGTCCACGACGTCTTCGACGAACGGTGCGGCGACGACATCCGGTTCGTGTACGCCATCAACCACTTCAGCGGCGGCGGGACGACGTTCATGGGCGGCTACCCCGGCGACGAGTACGTCGACTTCGTCGGGATCGACGGCTACAACTGGGGCGCCCGCGCGGAATGGGGTTGGCAGCCGTTCGACACGTTGTTCCAAGAGCCGTACTGCGCTGTGACGGCGGAATCGACGCGTCCCATCCTGATCACGGAGACCGGCTCGACGGAATCCGGCGGCGACAAGGCGGCATGGATCCGCGAAAGCTATTCGGTCATGCTCGACGGGTCCTACCCGCAAGTACGCGGCATCGTCTACTTCGACGAGACGAAGTACGAGATCGAGATCGACGGGGAGATGGATTGGGCCCTAGAGTCCTCCGACGCGTCGGTCGAGGCGTTTGGCGACGTGGCCAAGGAGATCCAAGACCTTCGCGAGGGCGCGGACACGTGGAGCCCGCCAGCGGCAGCGGACGCCTGTTGACGGCCTCGTTTCGAAGGTCGTGCAAAACGCCTTAAAGGGGTCCTGCCGGTCTAATTAGGTGCAGGACCACCTGTGAGACCCTCCATGAAGACCGCCATCGTCGCCTCCGCGCTCGCCCTGATCGTCTTTTCCCCTGTCGTAGCCAGCGCGGACGCCGCGGCGTCCCCGTATCGTGCCGACCAGGACACCGACTGGGCGCGCGAAGAGCGGACGCTCGAGTTTTCCCACGACGAGACCGGCTTCTCCTACCAAAGCCACCGGGTCTCCGACGCGGGCGAAGACCTCATCGAAGGGACGTTCGACCTCGATGACGCCGAATTCACGTACCGCTTCATCTCCACGGAGCCCAGCAACGAGACGACCATCCAGATGTCCGCCAAGTTCGCCCGCCTCGTCGAGTACCGGGATGCGAACTTCGACGGCCGGTACGGCCTGGGCGACCGGCCCGTGCAGACGATCCGGATGGCGGATGTCGACGGGGAAGCGTTGACGGTCCGCGGCGGCCTGACCGACTCAGTGCACCGGGCGGAGGTCGTCTACCCGCTGGCCGAGGCCGGAATCGGCGTGGGCGGCTCCGACGCCTTGGGCGATTCCACGTTCACCATCGAGTTCCTCGTCAGCCCGACGACGCACGTGGAAAGCGGCCGCACGATCCAGCCGACCGAGGCATTCTTCGACGTCCGAGTCAACGACTTCCCGTACCAGGACAACGACACGAACCTCGCGTTGATCACCAGCGTGACCAGCAACCGGGACCTTGGGCCGGCGGCTGGGGACGTGACCGGCGCCGACGGGTTCTACGACGTGGTCTACCAATGGCAATCGGCGGGCCCGTCCAGCATCCTACGGGACGTCCACATCGTGCAGGACACGGCCGTAGGCGCCTCGGTCTCGGAGAACGCCGACGTAATCTTCTCATACGCACGGACGCAGGGCGCGGGACACACCGCCTCCCTCGACGCGGTCCGGTACGAATCGCAGGCGCTGGCTCCGATCCTGGAACCGCTCTTGGCCGGCGACTGGCGCTTCTATTCGGTCGGAATCCTCATCAGCCTGGCCGCCGTGGCAGGTCCGGCGTACGCCCGTGTGCGGCGAGACCGCTGACGCGGCGCAACGCGCCGGAGGGACTCGCGTATGGCATTGTTGGAGAATCTGGCGGCGGCCGCCGTGACGGTCGTCGCCTTGGCGTTGGCGCTCGTAGCCGCACGGAGCTGGTGGCACACACGCAGCCAAAAGGTGCTGCTGTTGGCTACCGGCTTCGCGTTGTTCTTCGTCAAAGGCGTGATTATAAGCGTCATCCTGTTTCGTGAGGTCGCGTGGGAAGAGAAGGTATTCTTGCCGAGTCTTCTGATCGACTTGGGCATACTCGCAGTGTTCTACGTCGCGGTCCTGACGCCCACGCGGCGATGACGCGCCGACCGCGACGGGGTGGCGCCTTCTCGCTGGCGCTCTACATCGTCTTCCTGGCCAAGCGGGACGACCTGTTGGAGCTCGACACGCGCCGGCGGCTCTTCGAGGTCGTCCAAGAATACCCGGGCCTCCACCTGCGGGAATTGGCGCGGCGCGTGGACATGAACCCGAACCACGCGAAGTACCACCTGCAGTACCTGGAGAAACACGGGCTCCTCTCAAGCAGGAAGCAGGGCGGGTACTGGACCTTCTTCCCGCGCGGCGAAGGAACCCTCGGGATGCGGGACACGGTCGACGCGCGCCAGAAAGAGGTGCTGGCGTTGCTGCGCCGGCCGATCCCGTTGCATGTGACGCTCGTGCTGCTGGACCAGGACGAGGCGTCCCTGTCGGACCTGGGCGAGGCGGTGGACGCCAGCGTGTCGACGCTCCACTACCACATGGGCAAGATGGAGAAGGCCGGCCTCGTCGAGAGCCGGCGGCAGGGCCGGGAACGCCGGTTCTCCTTGCCGGACCACGACAAGGTCCTGGAACTTCTGATGACGTACCGTCCGCCGGACGAGCTGGTCCAGGGGTTCCTCGACGCGTGGGAACAGTTGGAGCTTCCTTAGGCGAAGCTCGTGTACTCGGGGTCGCCGGCCGGGTCGCCGGCGCGGTGCAGGACGTAGAACCCGCCGTTTCCGTCGGCGGTCAGCATGTACCCGTTCCAGACGACGACGTCCCACGCCCCGACGGAGTAGTCCTGCCCGTCGGGCCGCGGCTCGTGCGGCAGGTACGAGGCGACCGGTTCGGGTGCCGCCTGCTTCTCGGCTGTTGAGATGTCGAGCACCCAGAGGCCTCCGTGGTAATGGGCCATGTACACCTTCCCCTCGACGATCTGGAAGTTGTGCGTGGAGAAGGTTCCGTACTGGGGTCCGTAGTCGTCGACGGCCATCCATTCGGACAGCACCTTCACGTCGGAGAAGTCCGTGGCGTCGAGCACGAACATGGCCGGAGGGTTCGCCACTTCGGGCACCGTCACGACGATACGACGGTCCTCGGATTCGAACGCCATGGTCGTGTGGATGTTGCCGTCGTACTTCGCGGCGCCCTCGCCGTCCCACGAACCCACCTCAAGGGGGAGCGCCGGAATCGACACGTCGACGAAGCGGAGGCCCAGGCTCCAGAAGCTCACGTAGAGCATGGGTGTGCCCGTCAGCGGGTCCTCCATGAACGTCATGTCGTGGTGGCCGCTGACGTGTTGGCCGGGCGCGTCGGCGCCCGCAGCGAGGTTTTCCTCGACGAATTTTGGCGTGTGCGGCGCGAACCGGGCGACCTGGACGACCTCGCGGTGGCCGGTCGGGGTAGGCGGCATGAGCTGGCCGATGTAGATCGCGTTGTCCAACGGCGCGCAGAAGAGGTACTCTTCGCCGTCGATGACTCCGTATTCGACCATGTGGCACCCCAAGAGCAGCCCCGGTTCCGGCCAGAAGCCGGCCAGTTCGGGATTCGCCTTGTCGCGCACGTCGTAGATGAGGACGCCCGGCGTGGCGGAGACCTCCATGGCCAGGAACACCCAGTCGCCGGTGGCGTCCGTCTTGAGGTCCGCGGTGTACTTGCCGAAGGCGGGCGACGGCGGCGTCGGGATCTCGACGACGCTGACGGTCGTCGGGTTCTTGGGGTCGGACAGGTCGATGATGGCGAAGCCTACGTTGAACACGGCAACGAACGCCCAGTGGCCGGCCACGTCGATCTCGCCCAAGGGGCCGGGTGGCAGGCCGTCGGCGCCGACCGGGTCGCGGCCGACGAGGTCGATGTTGTTGGTGATCGTATGCTCCGACAGGTCGCCGTGGTCGTGCTCCAGCACGATCGGGTTGACGAAGCCGAGGCCGGCGGCGTCCGCCGCATCGTCGATGGCGTCGAGGCCGTCTCCGGCGTCGGTGCAGCCGGCGGCCAGGAAGGCCAGCACCATCATCCAGGCGAGGGTCGTGGGGCGCATCGTCGGCAGGTCTCGTTGCGCGTATTAGTACGTTGTGTCGGTCGCGTCGGTCGTCGGCGAGGCGACGCTGCGACGGCAATGTTTAAGGGCGGCGACGGCGCCCTTTCTGCCATGCAGTTCCCGTCGAACCGGCACCCTGGGACGCGGACGTCGTGTGTGGCGGCCGCGGTCTTGGCGGCCGTCCTCCTCGTGGTCGTCCTCGTGCCGTCGGCGCCGGCGACGCCGGCCGACCGGGTCCTGACGCCTCGCGGCGGCGACTTGGCCGCGATCCAGGAGACGATGCGTCTTCCCGCGGCGACGTGGCTCAACGACCGCGACGGCGACAAGGTGTTCGATTCCTTGGAGGCAGAGTACGACGCGACCGACGCCGACGCGTTGTCCGTGGTCGTCACGTTCCGCCACGGCGTGTCGTACGACCGGGGCGTGTCGGACGTGCAGGCCGCGGTGGGGGACCTTGAGGTCCGCTACGCGTATCCGAACCTCGGCGGCTTGAACGCCGTGCTCACCCTCGACGAGGCGGTCCGGGTGGCGGGTTTGGATGTGGTGCGGCAGGTCGAATGGGACCAACCGGGCCGCATCGAACTGGACACGGCGACCGAGAGCTTCGGCGTGCGGTCCGTCCAAGACCATCTGGGCCTCACGGGCGACGGGGACGACCGGCCGGCCCATTTCAGCGACGCCGACGTCGCAATCGCAATCCTAGACACCGGGTTCCATGGCGGACACATCGACCTGGCCGGCAAGTTCCGCGTCTTTTACGACGCCGAGGACCAGTCGGCCAAGGAGCCGTACGACTCCGGCACGCACGGCACGCACGTAGCGTCGATCGCCGGCGGCCTCGGCTTGGGCGACCCCGCGTACACCGGCGTGGCGCCGGGCGCCGCGTTCGTCGGGTTCAAGATCAGCGGCGGGCAGGCGTACGACGGGCAGTCGGAGGGGTCGAAGGCGGGCGCCCTCTGGGCGTACGACAAGATCCTCGAGATCAAGGACGAGTACAACATCCGCGTCGCCACGATCAGCTTCGGGTTCGGTACCACCGTCGACGGGACGGACGCGTTGGAATTGGCGGTCGACAAGCTGTGGGCCGCCGGCGTGGTGGCCGTCAAGTCGACCGGAAATTCCGGACCGGAGCGTGGCACCGTGACGGTCCCGGGCGGCGCGCGCGGCATCATCTCCGTGGCGAACATGGTCGACCCGGGCCCGTCGGAGTCGACGACGACGGCGTCGTGGATCGGCGCCGGCGACGTCCAGGTGCCGGACTACGGGTTCCACCTTCGCACCTCCAGCAGCCGGGGCCCGACGGAGGACGGTCGCGTGAAACCGGACATCGCGGCGCCCGGCTCGAGCATCATGGCCGCCGACGCGGATTCCGACGACGGCTACGTACCGAAGACCGGCACGTCGATGGCGGCGCCGTTCACCGCCGGCGTGGCCGCGCTCATATTTGACGCCGACCCGGGCCTCACGCCGGACCAGGTGCGCGGGATCCTCTTCAACACGACCGACGACTGGGGCGTGCCCGGGCCGGACATCGAGTACGGCCATGGTCGGCTCAACGCGTTGGCCGCCGTGCAGACGGCGCTCATCGACCGCCTCGTGCGCGATCGCGCCCCGTACGAGGAGATCCAACTGGTCGCCGGGGCGCCGGCGCCGGACGTGCCGTGGCGTGACGGCGGCATCCTGACCGGTACGGGACCGCACGAGAAGACGTTCGACGTCGAGGACGCCGGCAAGCCGTTGGCGTTGACCGTCATCCACAACCGTTCCTACGTCTCCGAAGAGGTCGAGCTTCCGGCCCCCGTGGGCGCCACGGCGATCAACGCGCCGCGGGTCAGCGTCGTCGAGGTCCTCGGACCGGACGACGGGCTCGTCGGGAAGATCGAATCCAGCCCGTTGGACCGCCACCGGACCTTGTTCTTCATGCCGGAGGCTGCCGGGACGTACACGCTGCGAGCGTTCAACGTCGACGGGACGGAGCTCGTGTGGGACGTGAGCGCGGGACTGCCGGCCCCTGACGGGGACCTGCCGGTCGTGGTTGTGCCGGAGGCCGACGCCTACGCCGGCCTATTGGCGGACGGGGCCGACGACGGACAGGCGCCCGGGGCGGGCGTCCTCGTGGCGCTGGCGGCCGTCGCCGCGGCGCTATTGGTCGCGGTCCGCCGGAATCCACGGTGAACGGGACCGCCTTCGACGGCGGACCGACAACAATCCTTAAATCCCGGCCGGCGGGTCGAACTGGTGATGGCCGGTCGCGACGATCGGAAGGACGGGGACGAGATCGACGAGGACGAGGTCGTCCCGGTCCCCGTGGAGACGTTGCGCGAGGCGCGCGGGGAGAAGATTGTCGCCGTCCACCGGTCCAAGCTGGCCTCGTTGCGCCCGTTCCGGCGCATCCGGGCCGACCGGATCCTGGGCGTGATCGGCGTAATCGCGTTGGCCGCGGCGCTGATCCTGTTGTTCACGTGGGAGAACCCACCGGAGGAGGAGCCGTCGTGGCCCGTCGAATGGGACGAGGCGGAACACGTCCCGATCAACGCGACGACGAGCAGTCTGTCCGAGCCGGGAAGCGGCGGACCGGGCCAGACGGTGCAGTCGGAGGAAGAGCACACGTTCGACGTGGATGAGCAGAACGTGACGCGGGTCCAGGTCTCGGTCTGGTGGCGCGACGACATCGGGAACGAGGAGGGTCCACCGGCCGGCGACGAGTTCAACGTGACCCTTTACGGGCCGGACGGGTCCGGCATCGAGGTCGCGGCGCGCAACATCGGCAACATCTCGGAGACGCGCTACATCAACATCACCATCCCCTTGGCCGCCACGCCGACGATCGGCGAGGCGCCGGTCGAGACCGAGCAGGAGGCGCGGGCGTACGTGGCAGAGAACGCCAACGCCACGACGGCCGGCATTGGCCAATGGCGCGTGGTCGTAGAGATGGTCGACGCGGGCGACGCCGGCGACTACCCGCCTGAGGTCGGCGAATGCACCCCAGCGGCCGAACTGGCCGGCCAATGCACGATCGACACCGGCAACGACTACTCGATTACCGTGCGGTATTACTCGTTCTTCCCGACGTTCCCGGCGCCGGAAGGCGGCTGAGGCAGACGGTATTGAACGGTTCACGCAAACGTTTTAACCGGGCTGCAAGGTGTGCCGGGCCGGGGCAAAGGAAATGGTGGCAAGCGACACCTTGGTCGGGATCGTCGGTGCGGTCATTCTTACGGTTGCACTAGTCGGCGTCTTCGTCTACGAGGCGAACGCCCCCGGTGGCGACACGGGCTTCTCGTCGTCCGGGTTCTCCGTGACGGCCGACGGGTCGACGTCCTACACGCCGGCGGACGACGGGGACCTGCCGATTCCGGACGACGACACCCCCGAGCAGTACACCTTCCAATGCACCATCTCCAACCTGCCGGAGTTGGCCGGCGGCGAACTCTACTACGGAGTCTTCTTGCGCAAAAGTAGCGGCAACGTCTTCCTCGACACGTTGACCAAGTCCGGTTCGGACTACTCGATCAACTACGACGAGGAGGCCGACCACTCCGACGCGACGGCGGCGATCATCACCCTCGAGACGTCGCAGAACCCGTCGAGCCCGGGCGTCATCCTGTTCAACGCGACGATCGGCAGCAACGGCGACGTGTCCTTCTCAGGCAACGTCAGTCTGGCCCTTTCGGCCGGACAGAGTTTGTCCGTCTCGCAGTCCGGCGACAGCATCTCCGTCTCCGGCACCCTGTCGAACCTGCCTGTGCATGACGGCTTCATGTATCGCGTGTGGGCCCAGGACGACGCGTCCGGCGGCGCCACGTGGCGCGTGGTGGCCAACATCAGCATGCCGGAGTCCGGGGCGACCTTCAGCCCGAATGTCCAGGCGAGTGCCTCCGCGCAGACGGAGGACGGCTTCGACCGGGTCTTCGTCAGCCTCGAGAAGGCCGACAGCACGCAGACGGTGATGAGCGGGTTCCCGCTCTACCAGTTGGACCTCAACTGATCTTGTAGCGTAGCCGCGCGGCGACGCCACCCAGGCCGTCGAGCTTCTGCCCCGCCTCGTGGCTCGTGGCGACGATGTGGACGGATGCGCCTTTGTGGCTTGCGTCCGTCAGAAGCGCCTCGCCCTCCTTCGTCCGCAGCCATTCGTCGGTCAACAGGAGTTCTTCGACGGCGCCCATCTGGATGGCTTTGGCCACCTCGTCCTTGCCGTACGCGACGGGACCATCGCGGGCGATCTCGCCCATCAGCTCCTCCACGCGCCGGGTGTCGACGGCGACCTGTTGGTCGCGCTGGATCCGCTCGACGATGCCTCGCTTGAGGGCCTCTTGGACGCCGACGCCTCCGGCTTGGCCGGTGCCTTCGGTAACGACGCCGCTTGCGAAGGATTCGTCGCGCTCCTTGGCGAAATCGAGGAACTCTTCCCGGGTGAACCCGGGCCCGACGACGACGAGCGGCGTGCCTTCGGAGCGGGTCCGTTTAACGGCGGCGAGGATCTCGCCGAAGTAGTCCTTCTTGGGGTCGTCGCTGACTTCGTACTGCTTGCCGCCGGTCCGGCCTTTGACGGTGACCGCGTGCTGGATGCCGTACTGTCGCAAGACCGCGATCGCCGCCTCCTCATCGTCGAGGGAGAGGATCGTCACCAACGGCCGCTTCGCCGCCGCCTTCGCCTCCTTCAACCGGTCCCAGTGGTGGTCGCGGTACCCGCCGGGTTTCTTGACGGCAATCGGTTCGTGGTCCTCGACCGTCACGTTGAAGGTGTGGTGCATCCCCAGGTCCTGGGGTCCCTCCTCGATCGTGCCCAAGATGCGCAGGCGGTCGCTGAAATCGTGGAACTCCACCCGCTCCACCTTGAGGGTGAGCGTCATCCGCTGCTTCTCGGTCTTCTCCGCCCGGATCTTGTCGGTCGCGTACTCGACGCTTCGGTACGTCGACGCGGTCACGAGGTCGCCCTCCTCGATGAGGTTGCGAAGGTGCCACAGGTCGTCGAGGATCTCCGGTTGGACCTTGACGACGCCCTCGCGCGGATCCTTGTGGTGGAAGAACTCGTCCGGGATGATCCCGCTCGGAAGCGCCTGGGGCACGAACGTG
>CAZXJU010000058.1:0-10303 GCA_964641035.1 uncultured Halobacteriales archaeon
GTGCAAGGCCGGCTCGACAGCGTCAACACGACGACCGACGGATTGACGGACCGCGTGGAAGCGCACTTCAACCTACGGCTTCCGCCCGGCATCGACCCGGCGGCGCTCGAAGCGGACCTGGTGCGGGCCGCGGAGACGCAACGCATCGACTTGGAGGTCGACGAGCGGATGGCGGGCGCGCTGGCCTCCAAGAAGACGCCGCTGGTGGCCGCGTTCCTGGCGGCGATCCGAGGCCAGGGCCGCAAGCCGACGCTCAAGAGGAAGACCGGTACCGCCGACTTCAACCTCTTCGCCGAGCGGCATCCGGAGGTGCCCATCGCCGCGTACGGGCCCGGCGACGCGGCGCTCGACCACACCCCCAACGAGCATGTGGCCGTCGAGGAGTTCGACCGGTCCGTCGACGTGTTGGACCGGGTCTTGTCGACGCTTGGGTCGACGCCGCCGCGCGCCTACACATCGTCAGACTGATTTTGCCATCCCGTGGACCGCTGGAACAATCCATTCGCGGACGGGTTGGGCGGACCAGCTGGTCCCCCGGCCCTGGTGTCGTGCACGGTTCGGCGCCGTGGCCCTTCATCGGCCGAGGACTGCGTCCCGGCCTGCTTCGCGCAGCGTCTTGGCCCAGCGACCGACGCTGGCTTCGGTGACGTCGCACTTCTCGGCTACGTCCTCTTGGCTCATGTCGGCTACCGGGTCGTCGACAATCACCGCTCGTCCTGACGACGCGTCCGCTTCCCCAGACGCAGCCGATTAAGAGGCCACCGCCGAATCATCCCCGAGGTCGAGACGCGCCCGCGCCAAGAGAAGTTCAGCTACGACCGGGATCTCAACCGCCGCCAGTTCGCCCAGCAGCGCCGGGCACGCGGGCTCCACCAATGCCTGCCAAAACGCGCGAAGCTCGTGCTCAACTAGCCGGCATACGATGTGTACGACATGTACACCCAGATCGAAGACCAGGACGCCCAGCCCGTCACCAAACCGCGAACGAACGCCAAGCGGGGGGGCCATCGACGCGTACGCACGGCATGCCCCGACTGGACCACAGCCGTAAGACGCGGAAACAGAAGTATCGCCGACGAATCATCATCGAGAGCGTCAACTCGTCGATCAAACGCCGGTTTGGCTGGCGGCTGCGCGCCCACGGGAGCGGGCGCCAACGAACGCGGTTTGTGTTCCAGACCATCGTTACACCACGAACATAGATCGACCGGGCCAAAACCAGCCGCAGGTTGTCTCGGCGCTAATCACGCTCCGGTGCTCTGGCCGTCACCAAGCCGATTCATCCAGCTGCGACAGCGAGCCACGCATTTGCCCAAACTGGCTACCAGGCGTTGAACGGCCATCGGACGTGGACGCGTGCGACAATTAGCCGTAAAAGGACCAGATCCAACGACCGGCTGCGACGCCGCAGGCCGATTGCCCAACAAACCAAAGGCCATCCGAAAATGACTATACAAAATATGCGAGCGGATGCGATGGCGGACAGCGTTGAGCGAGCCCCAGTCAAGGCCAAAGGTGGGTGCAGATACCAATCGAAGTTTGTCCGAGAGGTATCATATCGATGTTGCCGTTTTCTTGGAGGCCGGTCTGTAGATTGGCAGGTAGCGAGGTGCCGATGCGACGCAACCGCCTAGTCATGACAAGCCTGCTAACGATTGTATTCCTAATGGCGGGGCTGCCTTCACCAGCCTCCGCCGATGAATCCGCGGTTGAGATTGCGAATATCACCGCCTCACCCGTTGCCGCGTCGTGCGACGCAGCCATTGCGGCGATAAAAACTGATGGCGGCAACGCCAATAAGACCCAAGGAATCGGAATCGAATGGAACGCCGAGGTCCTCAGTGCCCTCGATGCTCCAGTCGTATGGGAAGTATAACACAGATTTATGCTACGAACGTGACAGGACATAGTATAGAAGAAGTCGCTACAGCTGTTTTCGAATCCCCTCCTGGCGAGCACACGCAGGAGGAAGGCATCGTATGCGGGGCTTGGATTGATTGCGAAACGATTACGACGTTGTACGCGGACAGCATTCCTTACGGCCGAGCTTCAAGTAGTTGCCCAATGTCACCATTGAGTGATCCTAGCCAGATCCAACAATTCGATGTTGAGCATGTGGTACCAGATTTGCCCAGCCCAATGATTGAGTCCCTGCCTCATTTGGTTGTCATCCAGTTCCGACAAAACGTAACCCAACCCCACGTATCAAACCCCGCAATGATGTCCGATTTGGGCACTGACATCGACACCATATCGTCCATGGATTTGAATGTGCATATTGCCAATCGCGCGACGCCCGGTGCGCAGGTCAAAGTCTTTGCCGTCGACTATTCCGAACCGGGCGGCGACACCGTTGACCCTCAGGCAATCCTTGACGATGGAACCATTCTTTGGAACGAGAACGGCACGCTCAAGGCGAGTTATGGAGACCTCGTCGCGTTCCGAAACGTGCCGGCTAGTCTTGAGGCGTACTACGTTTTACAGATTGAGAATGAAACTGCCACCGAGACGGTAAGGATTCATCCGGTTAATCCGCCTGAACCATCCGACGATACGCATCTTTCATGGGATATTCTGGGGCAGATTGATGTCCAGGACCAGCAAAGCTCGGACGAACCAATTCCCGAATTTACGATGTCCACTTCCAACCTTTTGTTGGTCTCACACGACGAGAGAATCGTGTCCCAAGGCGCCGCCACGAATACCGGGACGTTCATCAAATTCACAGGGATTCAGTCGACGGGCCCGGTTCGGGTGACTTACAGCTATTGCTATTTTGCCAATTCCAACGGCAGACTGGGACAAATTTCGACGGACATCGATGGCCGAATTGTTGAAACGTTCGAATTCCAAAAGCCGTTCACCGGCGGCGGAACGTGTGACCATCGTTACAAGGAGACTTTCGCCCAGCGCACCGTCACACTCATTCCGCCGGACGACAACGAAGTGGACAACCAAATCGCCTTTCATTACAAGAACGGGGATTACAAGCTCGTGATTGCTGACATCCGAGTCGAGAATCCAGAGGTCCTCCATTACGGAGGTAACATCAGATCCTGGGGAGCCGCCGGCGCCGAAGGTGCATTCATCACCTTTGACAATTTGTAGTTGAGTGCCCCAATCAGGGTGACCTTCAAGTACTGCTACTTCGCCGACACGAATTGGGCTCACGCCGAGATTAATACGCGAGTCGATGGCGAGCTCGCCAAGTTCGGATTCAATCGACCCTACACGGGGGCCGGTGAATGCACCAAAAGCGACCCCAATACATATGCGACCCACTCCTTCACTTATGGCACCGGAATGGTGGAACGGTTGGGGTTCGAGTATAAAAACGGCGACTATAAGGTCATGATCGCTGACATCTTAGTGGAAGGCACGACCGACAGCCCAGGATATTGCGAAAGCGGGCCCACGGAGCACCACTTTTCGTTCCGCAATGCAGATCGCGACTGGGAGAATACAATTTACGACACATCTGAGTGGGTTACCAATTTGGCTTGGGGAGGTTGGGAGACCCAATACAGGTACTGGAGCCCAAACTGCAATCCAGACGACGTGTACCGGGTCATCCGGCCGGCTTTCGGATTCGGCTTTAGTGGACGAAATTACGTCGGCGGAGACGAAGTCATGCGCTTCGGCGGCGGGGTGGACGGCGACACCTGTGACCATTGGGGTTGCCAGGGATACGAATATTCGTACCAGCGCCATTATGCCGTGCTACGCGATATGAGATTTTTTTACCACACGCCCACAGACAAAGCCAACGTGGATCCCTACGCAGCGGGACTGGTTGGCCGGCCCGGCGAGGAATGCGCGTACGATTGGACGCCCTATTCTACGACAGCTAAAGCGGTTCTCACGGTTGCGGCCTTCCAATTGCCCTGGCTTGGATTCGCAACACTTGTACCAGACAAGCGTTGCGTCATAAACGGCGAGGAGCTAACGTGGAACGGTGCGCCGGGACGGGGCATGTTGATCAAAGATGTCAGCTCGGCGGACCTGGAACAGCACGCATCCGCGTTCGTAAACATCGGCTATGGCGATGCTTTACCCGGAAAGTTCAGGCCGGAGATCCATGTATCATCCGTGCATCACGTACAGATGCAAGCTTGCTGGAGCTGCGATACCGATATCGATGACGGCGTCTATTACTACTCAGTGACCCCGCTGCTGCAGGTCAGGTAGACGACGCGCAACAACAGGAGTCCGTGCAAGAGGAACGATGAAATACACCGTCATAGCCATTCTGTTCACCGTGAGCTTAGCTGCGTGTCTGGACGCGCCGCGCGAGGGGCAGATGGACGATTCCGATGGTGATGCTAATGATTCCGGAACGACGAAAGAGGAATTGCCGTCGCCGGGCCCGTTTGCTGAGTCCAAATCGGATCTCCTCATATTGCACACGTTTCTGGTCAAAAACGGCACGGATATTCTAGCAAAATGCGGGTATGACGATTCAACAGGAGAAATACGTCGCGCTGCCGACGACGGCGCCTACCTACACGGACTCGAATCAATCATTCGAGGCTGCGCCCGGCCGTTGGAGGATCGGGATCGCGAGTATGCCGAGGAAGCCATCCAAGAAGGCACGGAGCACGAAACCTTTGAAGAATTCTACCATGCCGCCCAACAGGTCGTCGACCGAGTGGCCTTAAAGCTCAATGCCGACTCGGGTCCAAGTACCGTTGTCGAGGCCGAGGTCTTGTATCAACTCATGGACCGTCATCATTTCGGGCTCCAGATGATGGACACCGCCATTCGATATTGGGAGCCTTACCAACAAGGGACCGACCGCGATACATTACAGCTCCAAAATGCGTACCTCAATTTGCTTGGCGCGCGTGGTGAAGCCGACGCCATCGAGCAAATTCTCGACAAATACCCGTGGGGAAATGACGCGTGCGAATTTCCAGAGGCGTCGGCTTTGGAACGGCGGGTCCACGAAAAATTAGCGACCGCGTTGGAATTGGCAAAACCCGACACCCTTTGGCGCAACCGTCTTGTGAATTTCCTCAAACCGGAAATCGATTATTATCGGAACCAATCGTGGACGATTGGATTGCTGCCGATGGAGGTCTTGCTCGAAACTCACTTGGCGTACTGGGAGAACGTCACGCAGGAAGATTCATGGCCGACGCGAGAAGAGGCCGAATACTTGCTGGCGGAACGCCGGAACACCAGCCGGACTCTTTGGACAGAAACCGTGCTATGGCAGTTCGTAATGTATTTTGAAGACCCCGACTCCGAATATTTTTACCCCTGGGCGAACACAGAAAGCGGCGCAGCGGCGTTCATGGGCAAGATGGCCGTCCGGCCAGCGTTTGACGTACTTGAATGCAATACATGAAAAAGAAAATTGGATAATAGGACCAGTTATTCACGACCAGTTACAACGTAAATTCTACGCGGCATGGCACGGACTTGCCACTACCCAGAGGACAAGAGGGCGGACGCGCGCCAAGCCGACAAGGCCGTCTTTCCTTCCACGGGAAACCAGGAGTTCCCGCTTCGATTGTTACCCGCCACGGCTGGAATCACGATGCCGAATGGCGAAGCATGCATTCCACGGGAACGTAGGGCGAGCCCGACTGGAGATTATCGCGACAGCGGACTTCGCGAAAGAGTGTTCCTGGTCCGCGATTACCGGAGCATAAATCGTAACCCGTAACCAATCGCCCTCGCATTCCAGCCTGGTGATGCACCGATGAGACGCCAGACAATGAGCGAAACGCAGCCGGAACGCAAGATCTACGACACCGCCTCCCGCGACGAGGACGCCTTCCTCGTCGACCACCTGAGGCGATCCTGGCCGACTTGCAGTTACCCTGCAATGAGTTACTGAATCAGCACGCCGTGGCATTGGCGATACCGCTAAGAACCCCAGGTCCCACTTTGCGCCGAGGGGTTGGTGGCAATCGTAGACCCAGGCCGCGCCGTCGCGAAACGGCTGTCGCGCATCGTCCGGTGGTCCGCCGGCCACGCGAAAGCCGTCATCGCCGTCGTCGTCGTGCTCACCCTGGTGAGCCTAGGCATCCTGGTCTCCGTCGAACCGAACGTGGAGACCGACATCCAGGCCGGGTACTTCGCCACCGACGACGACCAGGCCAACGCGTTCCGCGCGCTGCGCGAGAAGGTCGCCGGCGTCAACAGCGAGATCATCTACTTCGAACTGAAGGCGGACGCCCGGCACGAAGGCGAAGCCGTCACCAACGTGACGAGCCAGGAAGCCTTGCGGGCGCAAGAAGAGGTCTTCCAGTTCGTCAAAGAACGGTTCGCCGAGCGGACCGGCGTCGACAAGGTGCTCAGCCACACGAGCCTCGCCTACTTCGTCAAACTGATCTACGCCCAGTTCCCCAACGGCTGCTACTGCCTGCCGGAGGACCCGAACGAACACCAGACGGCCGTCGACCTCGTCTTCCAGGCCGGCGGCGAATCCATCGGCCTCTACCACAGCCAGGACTTCCGTTCGGCGGTCATGTTCCTCATCTACGACCCGGACACGTCGCAGCTGAGCAAGAAGGAGACCGGCGGAATCATCAACGAGATCCTCGCCGAGTACCGCGGCCTCGACGCGGCCGCCGGCACCGACAAGGAGTACGGCCTGTGGCAGGAGGAGTACTTCGACTCGTGGGGCGTCCAGTCCTGGATCTACCGCATCGACGAGCAGGTGCAGGAGGAGTCGACGCTCTTCATCGGCGCCGTCTTCCTCTTCCTCACGGCGACCCTGATGCTGTTGTTCCGCAACGTCAAGCGGACCCTGATCGGCGTCAGCACCGTCGCCATCATCCTCGTCTGGACGTTGGCCGGGATGACCGTCGGCGGCGTCTCGATCGGCTTCATCTCGATGGCGATGTTCCCGCTGCTCTTAGGCGTCGGCGTGGACTACGTCATCCACATCATCAACGAGTTCGGCACCGAACGCGCGCACGCCGACACGAGCGACGAGGCGTTCGACCGCATCGGCCGACGCGGCGCCGTCGCCCTGTTGATCTCGACCCTGACGACGATCAGCGGGTTCTTGGTGATGATCAGCTCCACCAGCCCCATGATCGTCGAGATCGGCACCGCCACCATCCTCGGCATCGTCTCCATCTTCCTCCTTTCGGTCACGTTCGTGCCGGCGATGCTTCACCTGTCGGCGCGCAACGAGGCGAAGGAGGTGTTCCGGCCGAGCCGACCCGTGGCGGACACCGCCGAATGGATCGGCAAGCACAAGGCGGTCGCCATCGTCGCGCTCCTGGTCGGCACCGTCGTCTTCGCCTCCTTCATCCCCCAGACGGAATACGTGATCGGCACCGTCGAGGTGAACCTGCCTCAACGCGACATCGTCACCGGCCAGCAGGACAAGAGCCACATGCTCGTCATGTACGAGCGGTTCACCGAGAAGATCAAAGCCACCGGCCAGGAGACCGTCATCACGCAAGGCGACGGACCCGGCAGCCTCGCCACCCGCGGCGCCGTCGACGACATGATCGCCATCCACCGGGCCATGGTCGCCGACCCGTTCGTCCAGAGCGCCGGCGGCGCCGTCAACAGCGTCCCCTTCATCCTCAACCTCTACGCCATCCTCCAGGACGGCATCCAGTCGGCCGGGCCCGCCGTCGGACAGGACGTGCTTTTGGGCGGCGCGATGCGGCCGGGCCCGAAGCTCGACAACGCCTACGACCCGACCTTCGCCCACATCGAAGACTGGGACACGCAGGACATCCGCGACGCGTACGACGACATGATGGCGCGCGAGGAATGGCGGCCGCTGCTGCTGACCTTCATGGACGAGGACTACTCGATCGCGTGGGCGCTCACCTTCGTCAACATCGAGATCGACCAGGACGCCACCGAGAAGGCCGACGTCGCCTTCTCCGACGTCCTCGACGAGGCGGCTCCGACGTCCACCGAGAACCACTACTTCGGCACCCTCACGGGGCTCAAGAAGTACAACGACTACACCGACTATTGGCTGACGATGGCCAGCCTCGTCAGCCTGGCGATGGTGTGCCTGCTCGTGGCGCTCTTCACGAAACGCATCCGACCCGTGCTCGCCGTCGCCACGCCGATGGCGCTCACCTTCGTCTGGTGGCTGGGCGCGCTGCCGATGCCGATGATCGACATCCAGATCGCGTTCGTCTTCCTGATCCCGGTCGCCTTCATCACGAGCCTCGGCTCCGACTACGCCGTGCACTTGGCGTGGAACCTCGAGAAGCAGACGAACCCGCGTTTCGTCTTCCAGACCATCGGCAAGGCCGTCGCGTACAGCGGCTTCACCACCGCCGTCAGCTTCTTCATCTTCACCCGCGGCGCCATCCGCGGATCCTGGGAGATGTTCGAAGCGTGCGTCATCGCGATCGTCCTCATGGTCATCCTCACGTTCCTGACGATCCCCCTATTCTACTTCCGCCGCGGCGTCCGGTACCGGCCCGTGCCCGTGACCACCACCCGACGCGTGGGCACGCCGCCCGCGCCGACCGCGGCGCGGCCGACCACGCCGGCCAACACCAGCCCCAAACGCTTTTAGCGACGCAACCGGTCAATCGAATTGCATGCCGACCATCGGGGAATGGGCCGTCATCATCTTCCTCGTCTACATGGTCCTGCCCGTGGCCCTATACCTTCTGTGGGTCACCATCAAGGCGATCTGGAAACCCATCCAGAAGCGGCGCAAGGAGAAGGCACGGCAGCAGAACGCGGCCGACAACGCCGGCGGATGACGCTGCGACCCGGGCGGATTTCGCGTCCAGACCCACAAGCGTAAAATGTCGGGAGCCCGGCGGTGGGTACCGAACCGCCATGGACCGCCCCTGGAAACCCATCCTACTCTCGCTCATCGTCCTCTTGGCCGGATGCCTTGGCTCCGGAGACGACGGCGACCCAGTCTCGACCAGCGACCCGTCTCCGACGGACGACGCCACGAAGGGCTCGCCCGGTGGGAATGACAACGGCACGTCCGGCACGCCGCCGGCCCAGAACGCGCCTCCGACCGCCCACGTCAACGCCAGCGTCGTCCTCGGCGCCGCACCGCTCAACGTGACCTTCACGCTCGACGGCTCCGACGCCGACGGCGACGACCTGGCGTGGGAGTTCGACGCGGACGGCGACGGCGACGCGGCCCACGACGGCACGACACTCCCCGCCAACGTGAACGTCACGTACGAGACGCCCGGCGTCTACAACGCCACCCTCGCCGTCTCCGACGGCGGCAGCATCGTGTACGACACCGTCGTGATCAACGTCACCTCGCCGGCTACCGGCGGCAGCGTCCTCTACCTGGTCGGCGACGGCAGCACGACCGTCGTGACCGACCCGACGACCGCCCAAGCCGAAACGGGGCAACCGTTCGTCACGAACAAGGGGCTCTCGACCGCCGGCAACGGCGGAGAACGGTCCGCCTTCGTCGTGGCGCCCTCGGGCAACCCCGCATCCAGCACGAACTATCTCCTGCCGAGCTTCGTCGGCAACGAAGCCGTCATGCTCTCAGGGCAGCCGGTCACGCTGACCGTCTATGTGAACCAGCTGTGCCCGCCGAACGCCGCCGGCGACGAGTTCCCGTTGCACGCGCTGCTTCTGACGGCCGACGGCGACGCGATCAGTCCCCTCGCCGTCGCCTACGGCGCGCCAGGCGCGTCCGTGTCCGAAGTCGTGTTCACCCTCGAACCGGACGCCGGCGCCTACGTCGGGCTCCAAGTGCAATACGGCAAGAGCGCCACCAGCGACCCGCCCAGCCCGTGCACCGCCTTCGTCACCGAATGGGGCGCCGACGACGTCAACGCGCGCCTGGAACTTGCTCCCGGCGACGTCGTCTTCCCCGCCGCATAGCCCTCCGGCAACAACCTCATAACGGACGGCCGGCTTGGACCGGTCGATGGTCCGCGAGGAGAAGACCCGGCTGCTTCGCCAGAAGAAGGCCGAGGCCCTCAAAGGCGGCGGCGAGGACCGCATCAAGAAGCAGCATGACAAGGGCAAGTACACGGCCCGTGAACGCGTCGAGATGCTCCTGGACGACGGATCCTTCCACGAACTCGACCAGCTGCGGGTGCATGACGAGACCCACTTCGGCCTTGATGCCAAGAAGATCCTCGGCGACGGCGTCATCACCGGTTGGGGACGCGTCGACGGCCGCGTCGTCTACGTCTTCGCCCAGGATTTCACCGTCTTCGGCGGCAGCCTCGGAAAGGTCCACGCCGAGAAGATCACGAAGGTGATGGACCTCGCGATGAAGAACGGGGCGCCCGTCGTCGGCCTCAACGACTCGGGCGGCGCCCGCATCCAGGAAGGCGTCGATTCGTTGGGCGGGTACGCCGAGATC
>CAZXJU010000059.1:0-10150 GCA_964641035.1 uncultured Halobacteriales archaeon
CGGATAGCCACCAATGCATCTGGTGCGGCGACGTCGTGGCCGCTTCCAAAATCGTCCAGTTCAACTACCAAGGAGGCTGGGTGTATCTCTGCAAGAAGTGCGCGGTGAACGTGACCCCGCACGAGCTGAAGACGAAACTCCGGCAGAAGGCCGCCGCAGCGCGCCGGTGACAGGCCGGCCCGTCGGTCAATAGGTCTTCGCGAACCGGACCCAGTCCTGCGCCGGTTTCGTGCAGTGGGCGCACGCTTCGCCGTCCGCGTCGGCGTCCCCATCGACCGGCACACCGATCGTCTTCACGTCGAGCGCCTCTTCGATGCCGTGGCCGCATTCCTCACGCGCGCACACCGGCAGTTCGACGATGCCGCGCTTGCCGCGCGCCTCCTCGGCCTTCTTCAGGCGGAACGTGTGCTCCTTCTGGAACGCTGCCTGCTTCGCCTTGAGAGCGTCATGGATGGCGTCGAGCTTCTTGTTGACGCCCTCGACCAGCGTGTCGAGGGGGATCCCTTCCTTGGACCCGTCGTCGCGCCGGGCCGCGAACACCTGCTTCTTCTGGAGGTCCTTCGGCCCAAGTTCGAGCCGGAGCGGCACGCCGCGCAGCTCCCAATGATAGTACTTCTCGCCGGCGGTGCGGTCCCGGTCGTCGAGCTTCACGCGCAGGCCGGCGGCCCGCAGGTCCTCGACGACCTTCTCGGCCGCCTCCTGGACACCTTCCTCCTTGCCCTTGAACACGATCGGGACGACGACGACCTGGATCGGCGCGACGTACGGCGGCAGGACGAGGCCCTTGTCGTCGCCGTGGACACCGACCAGGGCGCCGACCAGGCGCTCCGACATGCCGAACGTCGTCTGGTGGACGAAGTCGTGGTCGCCGTCTTCCGTCTCGTACTGGATGTCGAAAGCCTTGGCGAAGTTCTGCTTGTATTCGTGGACCGTGGCGCACTGCAGGCCGCGGCCCGACGGCATCAGCACGTCGGCGGCCACGGAGTAGAACGCGCCGGGGAACTTGTCCCAGTCGGGACGCCGGCTCTTCAGGTGCGGCAACGCCAACCGTTCGAAGACGGTCTCCACGACCTCCAGGTCCTCCTTGACGTGGGCTTCCGACTCCTCGAACGTCGCGAAGCAGGAGTGGTCTTCGAAGAAGTGGATCTCGCGGACCCGCATGAAGGCCCGTGTCTGCTTCGTGTCGTAGCGGAAGACGTTGACGATCTGGTACGTCTTCAGCGGCAGGTCCGCGTGCGACCGGATCCACAGGCGGAACACGCTGTACATGCCCGTCTCGCTGGTCGGCCGAAGGAGCCATGGCTCGTCCAGTTCGTTTCCTCCGGCACGGTCGACCCAGAAGACCTCTTCGCCGAACCCTTTGATCTGTTCGGCCTCCTTCTGGAACAGCGTCTCCGGGATCAGGAGCGGGAAGTTGACCTCGTCGTGGCCGGTGCGTTCCATCTCGGAGCGCGTGACCTCGTCGATCAGCCGCATGATCTTCCACCCGTACGGCCGCCACACGTTCATCCCCTTGATGGGGTACCGCTTGTCGGTGAGCTCGGCGACCTCGACGATCTCGTTGTACCATTCGACGAAGTCGTCGCTCTTCTTGGTGGACAACGCCACCGGCTGGTCGACCGTCTCGGGGGCCACGGCCGGCCAGATGGCCCGGCTCGGTAAAAGGTTGCGGGACGCCCGTCGAGCAACGCGCGGTCGGGGCATCCGTACGGCTTGGGCCTCCAACCGCGTTCAGGTGGCGTCCGAGGAGAGGATGTGGACGCCTTCGTAGCCCTCGAAATCGTCGTCAAACGTCACGAGCCGAGCATCCCGACCCTGGGCCGTCGCGAGAATGGTTGCGTCGGCCAAACTGAGTCCGGTTCCTTCACGCTGCGATGTCCCATGGATGCGCCCCGCGGCCACAGCCGTTTTCTCGTCAAGATTCACCACATCTCCGGCGCGCCGAACGCGGGCGACAACCCGGCGGGAGATGACGCGCCGGGCCGCCAGGCTGCTTAGCTCCGAGAGGACCGTGGCCGGTATGAGGAATGTCGCATTCCCGATGAGGCGAAGTATGGCGGCCGGGTGCAAGGCCCCGGCAACCAGTTGAATCCAGACGTTGGTATCCAGCACGGCGCGCGGCCTTCGCTTCATCGGAAGTCACGCTTGCCGTAGTCGCCCCATAGCTCGTCGCGGTCGAAGGGCTCGGCGCCCGGATCGATTCCATAAAGGGATTCCATCACCTCACGGGCGGTGGGATGCGACGGGTGGATCTCCACGTCGACCTCCGCATCCGCCCCCAAGTCCAAGGTCCGGGCAACTTCCGGCGGAATCAGCACATATGTGCTGCCGCCGATGCGTTTGACCTTCCCCGTGAAGACCATAGTTAACACTAGTTAACTCTCGTAGATATCCTTGTCGGTAACCACGTTTGCAGGAACCCCTGCCTTCATAAACAGCCCGCCCGTCGAAGCCCTCGTGGCCGTCGACCTCGTCTGGGTCTTGCCGCTCCTGCTCGTCGCGGCCGTCCTCTACACGAGCGTCGGCCACGGCGGCGCCACGCTCTACCTGGCGATCCTCACGCTCGCGGGATACGCCGTCGAGGCGCTGGTGCCGACGGTCCTGGCCGTGAACATCGTCGCCGCCGCGATCGCCTTCGTCGTGTTCCGCCAAGCAGGGCATCTGCACATGCCGCTCTTGCTGCCGTTCGTCGTCACAAGCGTCCCCATGGCGTTCCTTGGCGGCCTCGTCGACCTCGACGACGCCGCGGCACGGATCCTGTTGGGGACCGTGCTGCTCGTGGCCGCGTTCCGCTTCTTCTTCCTGCCGCGCCCGCCGGCTCAGCGCGTCCCGATGGAAGGATGGCCGTACCTCGTCGGCGCGCCCGTCCTGGGCGCCGTCCTCGGGTTCCTGGCCGGCGCCACAGGCATCGGCGGCGGCGTCTTCCTGAGCCCCATCCTCGTGCTCCTCGGGTGGGGCGACGTGCGCGAAGCCGGCAACGTGGCCGCCGCCTTCATCGTCCTGAACAGCGCCGCCGGACTCTCCGCGCGCCTGATCTCCACGCCGATCGACGTCGCGTTCATGGGACCCGTCGTCCTCGTGGTCGCCGTCGGCGCGCTGGGCGGAAGCCTGCTGGGCGCCCGGTGGCTTCGTCCCGCCGCGTTGCGGCTCCTTTTGGCCGTCGTCCTGTTCGTCGCGGGGCTGCGGTCGTTATTCTCCGCTTGAGGCGGAGGCCGGGCGGGCCAGCCCGCCGCGCGCCGGACGGACAAGGAACCGTCGCTCCAACACCGCGAAGCCGGCCACCGCGCCCAACACGGTGAACGCGGCGCCGACCGGGAACATCCGGCCGCCGAGAAGTGGATACGTGAGGCCCCCGACCACGGCGCCGAAGCCCCAGCCGGCGTTGAGCGCCAAGCTCGTCCATCCCATGCTCCGGCCCCGGACCGTCGCCGCCGTCCGGCTCATCAGGACCATGTTCGTCACCGGCGACACCGCGTTGGCGAAGAACGTACGGGTCATGTACGCCGCCATCAGGAAGAGGGTCGGTCCCGGCGCCAGGAACGCCAGGGCGGCCGCCAGGTGAAGGCCTTGCCCGCCGACTACGATGGTGCGCGCCGAGAGGACGTCCGCGACACGCCCGGAGAGGAACACTCCGGCCGCGCCGGCGACGGTGGCGGCCGCCAGGAGGTACCCCCACTGCGGACCCGGCACGCCGAGTCCGCTGAGGAAGTGGACCGCATAATAGGGCGCGGTCATCCCGATGCCGAGTCCCGTCAGGAGGTTCAGGACGAAAATGGCCTTCAGCGCGGTGTCGGCCGGCGGGTTCGGGTTGAAGGCCGCCGGCGAGTCGTGCGTCCGCACCGAATGCAACGGGACCGTCAGAAGGAACGCCACGACCTGCCCGGCCACGACGAGGAGCCCCGCGGCCTGCAGATCCTGCGTCGGCCCCGGCAACACGGCGATGACGGCGGCCGCAACCAGAGGACCGGCGGCCGAGGCAAGGACGGACGCGGCACCAGAGCGTCCATACGCACGACCACGGCCCTCTTCGGCCATCAGGTCGGCGATGTAGCTGTTGAAACTGATGACGGACACGCCGAGCCCGGCGCCGACGAACCCCGCCGTGATCAGCAGCCCCGGGAGCTCCAGGGGGGCCACGACGAACGCGAGGTAGCCGATGAAGATCAGGAGGAACCCGAGCCGCAACCCGTCACGTCGTGGCCGGCGGTCGCAGTACCGGCCGGCCGGCACCACCGCCAGGATCGTCGCGCCGGCGCTGACGACGAACACGAGCGAGGCGGCGGTCACCATGTCCGCGCGCAGGAGGGCGACCGGGGCCAGGAAGTAGATGAAGGTGGTCTGCGCGATGATGGTGAGCAGGTACGCGGAGAGTGCGAACCGCAGTGTACGTCGCGACATCGTCCGTCCGGGCCCGCCAGACAGGGGCCCCACGATAAGCCTTGCCGACCCCCAATCCTTTTGTCGGCGGTGGGGATGGTGGCCTGTGCGGGCGTGGACGTATCTCCTGGGGGTCGCCCTACTCGCCACGGTGTTCCTAGCGGCGCCCGCGGCGGGCCAGATTTTCGTCGAACCGGCCGAACAGGAGATCACGGTCGTCGCCGGCGGCGACCCCACGCGCTTCACCCAGAACTTCACGAACCCGACGACGAAGTCGTACTTCGTCCTCGGTACCGTCACGGGAAACCTGACGAAGGAGACGACGCTCAGCCCGGACCGCTTCCAGATTGGGCCGGACGAGCTGCGACAGGTCAACGTGACAATCCAGATGCCGTTCTCGGCCGAGTTCGAAGGCGGCACTCAGACGCTCGTCTTCACCATGGTCGACCGCGACACGGGCGACACGTTCACCGAACGCGTCATCGTCGACATCACCGTCGAGCGGAAACAGCTGCTGCTGGGCGTCTTCGAGAACCCGCTGCCGGCCACCTTCCAGTCGGGCTGGGGGATGTTCGCGGCTGAGATCGTGGCGTGGATCGCGCTGAGCTTCGCGGCCAGTTACGTTCTCCACCTCGGCCTCACCTGGCTTCTTAGGAAGGGCCGGGAGGCCGTCAAATCGGAGATGTCGCACATGATGCAGGCGCCGTTGTGGTACCTCATCTTCGTGCTCGGACTCAACTTCAGCTGGCGCCTGGTGCCACCCCACCCGGTTGTCGAGGTCGTCGCCCGACTCAACGACGCCGTCGCCATCTTCATCGCCGGCCTCCTGGCCTACCGGCTGGTCAAGGCGGGCCTCCTGTATTACGCCGAGAACGTGGCGGACCGGACACGGTCGCAGGTCGACGACGTGCTGGTGCCGGTCATGCAGAAGATGGGCGCCACGCTCATCATCGTCGTCGCCGTCCTCTGGTCGCTGTCGATCCTCGGTGTCGACCTCTCGTTCCTCGTCGCCGGCGGCCTCGTGGCCGGCCTGGTGATCTCGTTCGCCGCGCAGGACACCCTCTCCAACTTCTTCGCCGGCATCTTCATCATGGTCGACCGACCGTTTCGCGAGGGCGACGAACTGATGCTCGAGACCGGCGAGATTTGCCGCGTCGAACGCATCGGGCTCCGCACGACGAAACTCTACCACTTCCAGAACCACCAGCAGATGATCCTACCGAACAACGACCTGGCGACGAAACGGATCATCAACATGAGCTACCCGGAGCAGACGTACCGCATCGTGATCGACGTCGGCGTCGCATACGGCTCCGACCTCCGCAAGGTCCTCGACGTCATCGAACGCGTCGTAAAGGAACAGCCCGAGGTCCTCCAGGACGAGACGCACGCACCGAGCTTCTTCGTACGGGAGTTCGGCGACTCAAGCATCAACTTCCAGATCCGCGTGTTCGTTCCCAGCAGCCGCCGGCGCAACCCCGTCGGCTCCGAACTCCGGTTGGCCATCAAGGACGCCTTCGACCGGGAAGGCATCGAGATCCCCTTCCCGCAACGGGTCTTGTGGTACGGCAAGGAGGAGGACGAACCGACGAAACCAGGCGCCTCCGAACCGCCATCGGCTGAGGGCCCCGACGACGCGGCCACCGCGTGACGGGCGGGGTCAGGACGACGTCGTCACGAGCTCTTCGTACGCGTCGCGAAGCGTCGCGAACAGACCGCCGCGCGCCCCCGCCAGCCGGGTGGATACCCCCTTGACCTCGTCGACCGGCACGGCGCCGCCCACCGTGTTCAACAACATGAGCTCATCCGCGGACGACAGGTTCGTCTCCGTGAGCGCGCCCACCACGCTGTGCCCTTCCGCCTCGACGGTCTCGAGCAGGACGCGCCGCGTGACGCCGTCCAAGGCGCCCTCGTCGGTGCCGGGCGCGAAGACGGCGGATCCGCGGACGGCCAACAGGTTGCTGTGGCTCGCCTCGCAGAACCGGCCGGCCGTGTTGCGGATCAAGGCATCGTCGGCGCCGGCTGCGCGCGCTTCGCGCCGGGCCATCAGGTACGGCAGGTAGCTGAGGTGCTTGACCCGGGCCAGTGGGTCCTCCGGGTCCTTTCGCCATGACACGGGGGCGACGACCACGCCTTCCTTGTAGACGCGTTGGGGGTACGGGACGAGCGGCCGGCTGATTCCGGTGACCACGCCGTCGGCGTCCTCCGGCTCACGGACCGCCGGGTCGCGCGTGACCTGGATGCGCAGGTACGCGTGATCGGACGCGGCGGCGCCGGCCAGTTCTTCGACGGCCTCGTCAGCCTCGTCGAGGACGGCGGTCCGGATGCCGAGCGCGCGGACGCCGTTGGCCAAGCGGTCGCGGTGCAAATCCCAGCGGAACGGGGTTCCCTTGTACGCGCGCAACGTCTCGAAGACGCCGTCGCCCAACAGGAACCCGCGGTCCACGATCGGAACCCGCGCCTCGGACAGGGGTTGGACGTCTCCCTCGACGAAGGCGAACGCGTCATCAGGCATCGGGCGTCGCCTCCAGGAAGGCGTCGACGAGCCGCAGGCCGTCGTCGGTAAGAAGAGACTCCGGGTGGAACTGCAGTCCCCACCAAGGCCGGTCGCCGTACCGGGCGGCCATCAGGGTCCCGTCATCCAACGTGGCCAACGGGACGACGTCGTCGGGCACGTCGCGGGCGACCAGGCTGTGGTAGCGGCCGGCGGTCCGGCCTCTCCAGACTCCGAGCAGGACGTCGCCCCGGCCGGCCGGGGTGAGGCGGATGCGACTGGATTTGCCGTGTACCGTCTTCGCATGCCGGGCAATCGTCGCGCCGGCGTGCTGGGCCAGCGCCTGGTGCCCGAGACATACGCCCAAGACGGGGAGCCCGAGTTCGTCGGCGCGTGCCAAGTGGTCGCGCCATCGTGGGAAGTCCGCGGGCGCCCCAGGTCCAGGTGAGAAAATCAGATGCGTCGGCGCCGGGTCCCAGGCGTCCGCCACCTCGTCGTGGACGCTCCACACGCGGGCCGACGCACCCAGTGTGCGGACGTAGTCGGCGAGGTTCTCGACGAAGCTGTCTTCGAAATCCACGAGCAGGACGTGCCCATCGTCATGCGCGCCGACGCGTGGCGGCCGTTGCCACGCGGGGCCTGGTTCGACATGTCCGCACCGGGCGGCCGCCGGCGCGGGCGTGGCGCGTCCGAGCGCCGCGTCGACCTGTGCGCGTGCCTTGTCCTCCAGTTCTGAAAGTTCCGTGTCGGCGCGGCTGCCCTCGACGATGCCGCAGCCGGCGTGCGCCACGAGGTGGGTGTCGGTGGCGACGAGCGTCCGGATCAGCAGGTTCCATTGGGAGTGCCCGTCGAACCCGATGTACCCGAGTGTCCCCGTGTAGGGGCCGCGGGGTCCGTCTTCAAGCTCGGCGATCCGGACGACGGCCCGGCGTTTGGGCGCGCCCGTGACGGTGCCGCCGGGGAAGACGGCCGCCAACAGGTCTCTGGTCGCCGGCGGACCGTCCAACGCGCCTTCGACTTCGCTGCCCAAGTGCATGACGTGGCGGTACCGTTCGACGCCGGCGAAGTTCGGTACTTGGACGGTGCCGGGTCGGCAGAGGCGGGCCGCGTCGTTGCGGGCCAGGTCGACGAGCATCGCGTGCTCCGCGCGTTCCTTCGCGTCGCTGCGCAGTTCGCTGGCGTAGGCCGCGTCGGCGGTCGCGTCGAGGCTGCGGGGCCTGGTGCCAGCGATCGGACGCAGCCGGAGGCGGTCGCGGGTCGCGTGGGCGAGGAGCTCGGGGCTCGCGCTGAGGATCGTGGCGTCGTCGGTCTCGAAGAAGCCGCACCAGGCGCCGGGGTTCGCCGTGGCGTACTCGTCGTAAAGGCTGAGAAGGGCGTCGGCGTCCGGTGGTTCCTGCCAGGGGTACGCGAAGCTGGCGGTAAGGTTGGTCTGGAAGCAGTCGCCGTCGCGCACCAGCCGGCGCAGCCGCCGGACGCCGCGCCGGAAGGCGTCAGCGTCCATGGACGCGAGGGGTCGGTCGGCGGCGTGTGGCGCCGGCGCGGCCGGCGATGGGGTCGTGCTCAGCGCGTCGTTGGCCTGGTCGAGGCGCCGGCGGGCGGCGTCCTTGTCGCCGTCGAGGTCGGTCACGCGAAGTTCGGCGGTCCCGGTCGCGTGGTCGAGGACCCAGGCGGCATCGTAGAGGCGGAACACCGCGAGCGGCAGGTGGGGACGGGCCGGTCCGGCCGGCTCCGGCGTCGGCGTGTCGAGGAGGAAGGACGAAGCTTCATGGGCCAGGTATCCGACCCACCCGCCGGCAAAGCCGGGGCGGGCGGAGGGGTCACGCGGCCGGTCCAGCGCCGTCATCAGCGCGCCCCACGGGTCTTCGGCCACGACGGTGCGGTTTCCGTCGGCGTCGACGCGTTCGAGGTGTGTGGCCCGCAGGACGAGTTCTTCGCGGAACCCGAAGGCCACGATGCTTTGGCGGGCACCTGGGTGATCGGTCCGGGATTCGAGGAGCGCGGCGCCGAAGCGGCGGAGTGCCCGGTAGGCATCGACGGGTGTCCGTGGGGTGCCGACGGGCGCCCGGTACTGGGCCAGCGGCTCCGGGTTCGCCCGCGTCGTGTCGCGATGCGTTCGGCGACGTACCGTCGGCTGGGCGGGGACCACGTCGGCCTTCACAAGCGGCCGAACCGGGGGGCCGCCTAAACGTTTGCCGGGGTTCAGGGTTCCGGGCCCGTGCGGACCGGCCGGTCGGGGTCCCGGATCCATTCGCTCCAGGAGCCAGGGTAGAGGCGTGGGGTGCCGAGGCCGGCCTCCTCGATGGCGATGATGTTGTGGCAGGCGGTGACGCCGCTGCCGCAATACGACACGGCCTGGTCGGCGGGCGCGTGTCCAAGGAGTTCCACGTAGCGGCGGCGGAGCGTCCCGGCGTCGCGGAATTTCCCGTCCGGGGTGAGGTTCTGCCGAAACGGCGCGTTCAAGGCGTCCGGGATGTGGCCGGCCTTCGTGTCGATCGGCTCCTCGTCGCCGCGGTAGCGGGCTGCGTCGCGCGCGTCGAGTACGCGCAGGCCGTCGTCCTGGAGCGTCTCGGCGTCGACCCGGGGCATCTGGCCGGGTTCTCCGTCGAAATCGCTGGGGTCGATCTTGGGTTCCTCGGTCGTGAGTCCTAGTTGCGCGTGCTTCCAGGCGGGCAGGCCGCCGTCCAGGATGCGTACCTGGTCGTGGCCGTAGTCCCGAAGGAGCCACCAGAGGCGGGCGGCGAATGCGCCGCCCACGTCGTCGTAGGCGACGACGGTCGTCTCTTTGCGGATGCCGGCGTTGCGGCACCACGACAGGAACCGGTCGCGTGATGGCAGAGGGTGCCGGCCGCTCGTCTCGTCGACGGGGTCCGAAAGGTGGTCGTCGAGGTGGGCGAAGACGGCGCCGGGGATGTGGCCGGTGGCGTAGGCGCCCCGGCCGGCTTCCGGGTCGTTCAGGTCGTGGCGGCAGTCGACCGGGCGCCACGCATCGCCGCCGGCGCGCGCGGCCAGCTCGTCGCAGGAAATGAGGTTGGTGCGGGGCATGGTGGCGGAATCGGCTCCCTAGGTCAAAAGCCGTGCGGCGGGTTCTCGTGGCGCGGTTTCGCGCTGCTGCGGACAACGCTTAAGTACCCCCGAGTGGACGTGGATTTTCAGGGTTTCACATGCGCGGACGTTTCTGGTTGGTAATTGCGCTCTTGTTGCCGGCGGCGGCGTTGGCAGGATGCTTGGCGGGCGACGCGCCGACAGCCCAAGGCGGACCGGGCGACGTCTCGCCCGATT
>CAZXJU010000060.1:0-10114 GCA_964641035.1 uncultured Halobacteriales archaeon
CTCGGCTACGAATCCATCGGCAAGACGGTGCAGGTCCAAGCCGGCCAGACGTCGCAAGTGGAGGTGCTCCTGGAAACGATCCAGGTCGCCGACCCGTGGATGGAGACGTTCGTCGGGGAGGGGTTCATGACGTGCCAATGGTCGACGCCGGTGGTAAAGAGCCGGATCGCCTGCAACGAGATCGGCGATGACGAGAAAAGCAGCTTCGACTGGATGGTCCAACCGGGTATCCTCGAGACGCTGACGGAGACCGTCTGGGAACAGACGTCGGCGTTGAGTCCCGAGTACATCGAACTGGACCACATCTTCGACGACGATTGCAAGGAATGCAACGTGGTCCAGAAGTCACCACACGTCCACCTGTCGGACGACTATGACGACGACTTCGACGAGGAGAAGGAACTGACCGAAAGCTACTGGCTGCCCTTCGGCAACGCGTCCCAGCCACTGATCTTTGCGTTCCAGCAGAAATTCACGGTGTACACGTCGGCGTTCTACCACCAGCCGGTGCCCGACGGGTTCCACGCGGCGCCGGAATGAGGCCGGCGCGGAACGCTTCTGCGCCAATCCTTAAATACGAAGCTGGTGGGATGCAGGGATAATGACCCGGTGGTGGATTGTCCTCCTGTTGGCCGGCGCCGCGCTGGCCGGATGCATCGAAGGCGACGGTAGCGGACTCGGCGACGGGACCGAACGGGTCGGCGGGGCCGACGGGATCGCGAACGCGTCAAGCCATTGGATCCCGCCCGAGGCCGACGAGGACGGCCTGCCGCCGCATTACGAGATTCCGGACGACCCGTCCGACCTCGTGGAGGTTGCCCGGCCAGGGATCCCTGGCGGCCAGGGCGTCTGGCTTTGGAACGACCGCGCCTACGTCTCCACCGGCTCGCAGGGCCTCATCATCTACGACATCGCCGACCCCACGAACCCGATGCAGATCGGCAACATCACCGGTGTCGGCGCGCGCGACGTCGATATCCTCAACTACGGCGACCGGACGGTCGCCGTCATCGCCTCCGGCGGCTCGTACCACTTCTTCGACGTGACTGAACCCGGCACGCTCACCGACGAGGACGCGCTCGCCTCGTTCCCGGGCTCCGGCCACAACATCGCCGTGCACCGGCCTGGGCACGTCGTCTACAACAGCCGCAGCCTCGGCACGCCGCCCGGCGGCGCCGAGATCATCGATGCCAGCGACCCCGACGACATCAAGCTCCACAAAGCGTGGGAGTTCGGCGGCGGCGTCGCCGAGAACGGCAAACCCATCGCCAACACGGGGTGCCACGACGTCGTCGTCTACCCCGACCAGAACCGCGCCTACTGCCCGGCGGTGACGCAGACCCTCGTCTGGGACGTGACGGACCCGCTGAACCCCGTGGTCCTAGACACGATTGAGAACCCGTTGATCAGCATCCACCACTCGGCGCACACAATCCTCGACCACAGCGTCCTGGTCATCGGCGACGAGGCCGGCGGCGCGATCCTCTACGCGTGCTACGGCCACCAGTCGACCCCGGTGGCCGACGCGTCCACTCCGACGGGCGCCATCTGGTTCTACGACCTGACCACGCCGACGCCGACGCTGATGAGTTGGTTGAGCATGCCGCCGGTGGAGAACCCGCCTTCGACGTGCACGGCGCACTTCGGCGAGGCCGTCGGCGACGAGGATTCCGGCCACTTCTCGTACGGCTGGTACACGGCCGGCACGATCCTCGTCGACGCCACGGACCCGATGACGCCACGGCTCGACGCGCAAATCCTGACCGGCGGAAGCACGTGGGACGCCCGCCACTACCGCGGCTACGTCTTCGCCGGCGAAGGAAGCCAGGGCCTGGGCGTCTACGAGATCCAGTAACGCCGTCAATCGGTCGGTTTCTTCCGCGTCCGGAACAGGAACCCCGCCACGACCAGCGACGTCAGCAGGATCGCCAACAGGAGCACCTGGCCTTCGAAGCCGGTGGGGCTGGCGCCGAACCACGCGAAGACGCGGCCGGCCTGCAATTGTTCCCGGTAGGCGATGATCACGATGGTCCACAGGCCGACGAACCCGACGCGGACGCCCGTCCACGCCAACGCCACGGGACGGCCGTCGCCCCACGCGAGGCGGTCCCGTTCGACCGTGGCGGCGGCGACGGCCAGGAAGCCGCCGGTGGCGACCCACCAGGCGGTGTCGTTGGTGGCTTCGAACGCCCAGTCGAAATCGAATTGCAGCACTTGCGCCAGGACGCCGCCGGCGATCATGACGCTGGGCGTCATCTGCATGTCGTGCGCCAAGGCGAAGCCGACGACGAGGGCGGCGGCCACCGCGACGAAGCCGGTGGCAACCAGTCCGACGGTCACCAGGAGACCAACGAGCCACCAGCCGGCGGTGTTCTGCGGCCGGGTCCGCTGCTTCCATACGTACGCGAGGGCCGCCGGGGTCACCAGGCCGAGGAAGGCGTAGAGGTACATCGTGTTGAGCGCGTTGTCGGGCACGAGGTCGGAGACCGCGAGGCTCACGTAGAACAGGGCACCGGTGCCGGCGCGGAGCACGCGCTTCCCCCACTCGTCGGCGTCCGGGCTCATCGCATCCTCCCGGACATGTCGAGTCGGGCCAGTGTCACGCTGATCGGTTCGCCGGGCGGCCATTGGGCGGCCCGGTCGGCGTACGGGCGGATCGCGGCAAGCGCGGCGGCCTGTTCGGCGTTTAGCAGGGCGGCGCTGGCGCGTCGGGCCGCGTCGTCGAGTTCGTCGCCGGTCGCCCGCTGCGGGAACCCGGGGGCCAACACGATGCAGTGGCCGTGACGGGCGCGCAGGAAGCTGACGGCTTCGGACAGGCTCGCGTCGTAGACGTTGGGCGTGATGAGGACCGCGTCGGCGCGCGACGGCAGGTGCGCCACGCCGGCAAGGACCAGCTGGTGGATGGACGCCTCGTAGCCCGGCTGGGCGCCCAACAGCATCTGACGAAGGCGCCGCAACTGGTTGGCGCCGCCGCCCGGCACGACGAACTGGCTGTGGTAGCTGAGGAGCACCAGGCCGACGTGGGAACGCGCGTCGAGCAGGGCCTCGGCGAGGATCGCGGCCAGTTGGAGGCTGCGTTCGTAGACGTCCTCGCCGCCGCGTTCGGCGGCCGAGGCGCGCGTGTCGACGTAGATGAGGTACCGCGGCGGCTCGTCGGGAAGATACTCGTTGGTGATGACGCGGTTCATGCGGGCGGTGGCCTTCCAGTTCACGTCGCTGAGGCTGTCGCCTGGCAGGTATTCGCGCAGCGCGAAGAACTCGTCGCCGGGGCCGCGGCGCATGCTCTTGGCGGGCATGCCTTGCCGGGTCGGCGGCCGGGGCCGCACCTGGACGCGCAGGTGGCGGGCCGACGGCGGCAGTACGGCGACGTTGCCTGGCAACGGCACGTCGTCGGACCGTTCGAAGAGTCCGAGAACGCTGGTGCGGTGCACGTGGACGGCGTCGTACGCGTGGTCGCCACGGCGGCGCGCGGAGACGCGGTATGAGGAGACGGCGGTGGCGGCTCCGGCCGCGCGCGTCGGTTCGACGCTTCCGGGCACGATGTCCAGGCCTTCGGGGACGCCGTCCTCGACGCGGAGGTTGAACGGCAGGACGGCGCCGTCGAGTTGCACGTCCACGCGGGACTCGTCGTTGGCCAGCATCCGGTCGCCCAGTTCCACGCGTCGGGTGCCGGAGTGGGGAAGCGGCAGGAGGACCTCGATGAGCGCCAGGACGAGCACGCCGGCCAGCGGCACCGTGGCGGCGGCCGGGATCCAGGATTCGAAGCCGACGGCGAGGGTGCCGACGACGCCCAGGACCAGGGCCACGTGCAGGAGCCGCCGGCTGGCGCGGAGTCCGGTCACGCCTTGGCCACCTGCGGCACCTTGGGGGTCGGGACGCGTTCGAGGCCGTCGGCGACGATCGTCTCGGCCTTGGCGCCGCGGGCCGACGCCTCGGGCCGCAGAAGGATGCGGTGGCTGAGGGCGGCCTCGGCGACCTCTTTCACGTCGTCGGCGGTCGCGAAGTCGCGGTTGTCGTAGAGCGCGGCGGCCTTCGCAAGGGCCTGCAGGGCGATGCCGCCACGGGGGCTTGCGCCGACCTGGACGCGGTCGTCGTTGCGGGTGAAATGCACGAGTTGTGCGATGTAGCGCTTGAGGTCCGCGTGGACGTAGACGCCGCGGGCGACCTCCTGCACCTTCTCGATGTTCTTGGGGTTGGTGATCTTGCTGACCTTCGGCGGTGCGCCCTCCCACGATTCGACGCGGGTCAGCACCTCCACCTCTTCGTCCTCGGTCGGGTACCCCATGGAGATGCGCAGCATGAACCGGTCCAGTTCGGCCTCCGGGAGGATGTAGACGCCTTCGGACTCGATGGGGTTCTGGGTGGCGTAGACGTGGAACGGCGTCGGCAGCTTGTGCGTCTCGCCTTCCAGGGTGACCTGACCTTCCTGCATGGCCTCCAGGAGCGCCGCCTGCGTCTTGGGCGGGGCGCGGTTGACTTCGTCGGCGAGGATGATCTGGGCGAAGATGGGGCCTTTGCGCAGGTCGAACGTCTGGTTCTTCATGTTGTAGATGTACGTGCCGGTGATGTCGGCGGGCAACAGGTCCGGGGTGAACTGGATCCGTTTGAAGTCGAGGCCGGCGGCTTCGGCGATCGTCTTGACGAGCATGGTCTTGGCGAGGCCGGGGAAGTCCTCGAAGAGGACGTTGCCGCCGGCGATCAGGCCGTAGACGGCCAGGCGGACGGAGTCCGGCCGGCCGACGATCACGCTCTGCGTCTCTTCGACGACCTTGTTCACGATCTTGCTGGCCGTCTCGAGGTTCTTCACGGTGGGCTTGGCGGGCGTCATGCTGGGTTCAACTCCTTCATCAGGTCGGTAAGCGTCTCGAGGAAGAGGTGACGGCGGCCGTAGCGTACGGTCGCCACGAGGTAGAACCAGGGCATGAAGAGGGCGTCGGGTCCGTGGTAGCGGCGTTCCCAGTCGAGCCGGATTGCGCGGCCGACGCGGCCGTTGAGGAACGCCCGTGCCGCCGGCGACGTGGCGCGCTGCTTGACGCGCTGGTACGCCACGTCCATCGGGAGGCTGCTTTCGAGCGCCTCGCGGAGGACCACGGCGTGCAGGGCGCGGTCGGCCGGCTCCTTGGGCGGTTCGGCGCGCCCGTCGGCGTCCGCGTAGCGGCGGACGTCCGGTCGGCGGACGGCGGCGTCGCAGTAGAGCCATTCGGCGACTTGGCCTTGGAGGCCCGACGGTTGACGGCGGACGCGGGTGCGCCGTCCGACCCCGTCGTGGGTGACCTTGGGCCATAGGATGGTGCCGAGGACGAGCACGCCGATCAAGAGCGGGATTGCGACGATGAGGCTCATGGTTGCTCCCCCTCCTCCGGTGCCGGTTGGGCGCCCTCGCCGAGGATCTCCTGGCTGAACTTGACGGCGAGCTTGCGTTGGGCGGCCGTCGGTTCCCGGTTCGACAGGCGGGCAACCTCGTAGGCGTCGATGAACTCTTGCATCGGCTTTTCTGCCACGGGGAACTTGGCGCGGACGCGGCCGGCGTGCTCGCGCGGGGTCTGCTGGGGTTCCTTCCCGAGGTCCTGGCCGGCGGCCCATGCGAGGAAGACGCGGTATGCGGCGACGACGGCGTCCTTGCTCTCGAGCTTCCGTTTGTCGAGGATCTCCCGGAGTTTGCGCATCTCGTCGGTGGGGACTTCCGCCTCGGGCGGGGCGCCGGCGGGGCCGGCGCGGCCCAACGCGGACCGGCGACGGAACAGGAGAAGCAGCAGGCCGGCTCCCAGGAGCACCGCGAGGATGATGAGGACCCATGTGAGGGGAAGCGCGTCGAACTGGACGGGGGTGATCGGTTGGTCGCCGGCGCCGCCTCCGCCGCCCCCGCCGCCTCCGCCGCCGGGCCCGGAGCCGTCTCCGCCGCCGCCCGGCTCGTCGCTGCTGCCGTCGCAGAAGCTGGAGGCGATCAGGTAGGAGAGGCCGACGAGGATGGCGACGGCGAGGACGACGTAGCCGATGATGGCCCAGACGCTGGTGAAGAAGTCGCGTGCCGACTTGTGGTTGAATATGAGGCCGGCGATGATGAGCAGGGCGACCACCCCCATGAGGATCCAGAACGCGGTGGCGATCCGGTCGAGGATGTCCTCGCATTGGGGCGGTTCGGGCGGCTCGGTGGTCTCGGGCGGTTCCTCCTCCTCGGGCGGGTTGCAGAGGTCGATCTCGTCGTGGATGGCTTTGATTCCGAGCCAGCCGGCGCCGGAGAAGATGCTGAGGACGACCAGGAGAATCGAGAGCATGGCCCAGCCGGAGCGGAAGGCGTTGATCTTGGTCTGGCGCCAGTAGAGGATGCCGACGACGAGCGCGGCGATGGCGCCGATGAGGCTGAGCCAGAAGATCCAGGCGAGCACGCTCATCGTGTCCTGGAGGTAGGTGCAGGGCCGGGTGATCCAGAGGTCGGGGTTGCAGAAGGTGCGTAGGACCCACCAGCCGACGCCGGTCAGCAGGGCGGGCAGGTAGAGGACGAGGCCGAGGACGCCGAGGCCGGTGCGGAAGAAGCTGATCTTGCGCAGGTGGGCGAAGGCGATGCCGAAGATTACGCTGCCGACGGTCAGGGTGATGAGGATGAGGAAGGTGACGTAGAATCCATCGATGAGGTCGCTGCAGGTGGGGGCGCCGTTGCAGAGCCAGTCGACCAGGCGCCAGGCGCCGGCGGCCAGCAGGCTGAAGAACAGGCCGATGACGGCGAGGATGCCCCAGATGCTTGTGAGGATGCGACCGTCGTTCTTGTTGCGGAACGCGACGGCGAGCCCTAAGAGGACGAGGGTGACGCCGGTGATGCCGACGAAGACCCAGAAGAGGAAGTCGACGACGTCCTGGCAGGTGACGTCGACGTCGCCTTCGCCGCCCTGTTCACCGGGTGAGGGGCTGGGGTCCGCGGTCGGTCCGACGGGCCCGGGCGCCGGCTGGATGAAGAAGCTGTTGAGCAGGGCCAGGACGGCCAGGATCGCCACGAAGACGGCGAACAGGCCGGCGGCGATGCGAAATGCGGTCCGGGGGTCGGTCCGGTCGCGGGCCGGCACCCACGGTGCGCTACCTCCAGAGCCGGCCCCCTCGGCCATCGGAGGTCCGCAACGCAGCGTCCGCTAGATAACCGTTGGGCGTGCCGGGCCGAAAGGCGTGTGCGCTCCCGTTCAGGCGCGCATGATCGACACGAGGAAGACGATCAGGGCGACGACCCCGCCGACGACCGCTCCGACCAGGCCGACGAGGCCGATCTGGACGTCGAACGCGCTGAAGATGGGGTCGATCGCGTCGACGATCTCCCATGTGAGCGCGGCGAACACCAAGAGGACAACGATGCCGAGCAGGCTGAGGGTGAACCCGATGGTGCGGCTTTTTCCGGCGCCGAAATAGGCGGTGAAGAGGCCGGCGCCAAGGGTCCCGAGGCCCAAGCTGAAGATCGACATTGCGAGGAACGTTCCGAGGTATAGGTTTTCGATGGCCATTGTTGTTGCTTCCTGGTTAGAACTTGGTCCCGGTGAGCGTCTTCGTGTCGACGACGCCGTTGATGGACCGGATCTTGTTGACGATGACGTGTCCGAGGGTGTCGAAGTCGGGCGCTTCGAGCTTTGCGATCAGGTCGTATTCCCCGAACAGGGGGTGGAGCTCGACGATCTCCGCGACTTTCAGAAGTTCGTTGTAGACGTCATGCTCCTTCGCGGGAGCCGCGCTGATTAGGACAAAACCGACTGCCATCGTGTGTTCCTCCGAGCGAGTTCCCCCGCTGACCCACAGGTCGCCCCTGCTTGGGGGCGGCGGAAATCCCGGGGTCCCGACTTAAACGTTCCGCCGTGGGGCGCGAGCGGTCAATGCAGGGCGACGCGGCGGCCGTCCGGGCCTCGTTCGAACCGGCCGAAGTCCTGGATCCCTTTCAGGGCGCCGCCGGGGAGGACCGGGCCTTCGCGGCAGAGTCGCATCCCGTCGACCAGGCAGGCGTCGCAGACGCCGACGGCGCACTTCATCCACCGTTCCAGGCTGGCCTGCAACGGGATGTCGAGTTTCCATGCCTGTTGCGCGACGGCGAGCATCATGCGTTCCGGGCCGCAGGTGAGGATCTCGTCGGGTCGGCGCGTCTCGATGAGTTCGGCGGCCAGGTCCGGCGCGCGGCCGTGGTAGCCTTCGCTGCCGTCGTCGGTGGCGCGGTGGACTTCGGCGCCGGCGGCCTCGAAATCGTCGGCCAACAGGAGGAAGTCGGCGGTCCGGCCGCCGAGGACGACGCGGACGGTGCGGCCGTCGGCGACCGCGTGGCGCGTCAGCGGCACCAGGGGGACGGTGCCGGTGCCGCCGACGACGAACAGGAGGTCGTCCCCGTGGGCCTCGAACCAGCGTCCGTAGGGGCCGCGGACGCCGATGGTGTCGCCGGCGTCCAGGGCGCACAAGGCGGTGGTGGCGTCGCCTTTCGCCTCCACCGTCAGCCACAGCGCGTCGTCTTGGCCCCACAGGGCCATGGGGACCTCGTCGACGCCGGGGACCCACACCATCACGAACTGGCCGGGCTGGTAGGGGCCCATGCCGGGGTCCTGGAACGTGAAGGTGACGTGGCGGGGGGAATCCCGCCGTTTCTCGAGGATGCGGACGGGGCGCGGGGTGAGCACCGGCCGCCGATTCGGGGCGCGCATATATACGTTGGTCGGCTGGTCGGCGGCGTCGTGAGCGCGATCGAAGCGGTCTACCGCGAGGCGTACGCGCACGCCCGGCAGCGGGCGCGGCTGCGGCCGCGGCGGGTGGCGTTCCGGGTGCGGTTCTATCCGTATGCGGGGCTCACGTCGACGATCTTCAAACGGCGGGACCATTACGAGGTGCGTCTGAGCGACATCCTGGAGGACGCGCCGGTGCGCGTCCATTTCAGCCTGGCGTTGGTCCTCCTGTCGCGCATTGACGCCCGGTACGAGGTGACGCCGCAGGAGCAGGAGCCGTACGAGGCGTGGGCGCGCCGGCCGGCGGTGCAGGAGGCGATGGGGCGTGTGCGGGCCGACCGGGGATCGAAGCGGACGTTGCCGCCGGAGGGGGACGTGTACGACCTGCGGCGCATGTTCCGACGGTTGAACCGGGCGTACTTCCGGGCGCGGCTTCCGGAGGTCTCGTTGGGGTGGTCGGAGCAGGAGGCGCGCACGCGGTTCGGGCATCATGACGAGGACCTGGGCCACATCGTACTGAACCGGCGGTTGGATTCGACGGACGTGCCGGAGCGCGTGGTGGAGTACGTGCTTTACCATGAGATGCTGCACGTCAAGCACGGCATCGGCCGGGACGACGAGGGCCGCCGGGTGATGCACCCGAAGGCGTTCAAGGAGGACGAGCGGCGGTTCGACGGTTGGCGGGAGGCGGAGGCGTACCTCAGCCATCTGGCCAGTCGGCGCACGCGGCGGCGTACGCCAAACGCTTAAGCGTCGGCCGTCCTGTGGCCGGGCCCGGTCGGCGCCGATGACGGGGATCGTGGAGGACGTGGACGCCCTCAAGCACATCGCTTTGTTGGGGGCGATCAACGGCTTCGTGGAGGTGTCCTCGTCGGACTTGGGCAAACGGCTGGGGGTCAGCCAGCAGACGGCGTCCCGGCGGATCCGCGACTTGGAGAAGCTGGGGTACATCCGCCGGGAGATGGGCATCCACCGGCAGTTGGTCCGGGTCACGGGCCAAGGGTTGGAGATCCTTCGCGGCGAGTTCGCGGATTACCAACGCATCTTCGACCTGAAGGACAAGCTGGAGATCGTCGGCCGGGTCCAGAGCGGGCTGGGGGAAGGCGCCTACTACCTGAACCGGGCCCAGTACTTGGACCAGTTCGAGCAGAAGCTGGGGTTCCGGCCGTTCCCCGGCACGTTGAACCTGGAGGTCGATGGGGCGGAGGCGGGCAAGATGCGGATCCTGAAGGCGTCGTCGCCGGTCGAGATCGAGGGGTTCGAGGCGGAGGGGCGGACCTTCGGCGCCGTCGACGCGTGGCGGGCCCACCTGGACGAGTATGCGTGCGCGGCGATCCTGCCGCGCCGGACGCACCATCGGCGGACGTTGGAGCTGGTGGCACCCGAGAAGCTGCGGGACGAGTTCGGATGGGAGGACGGCCAGACGGTGACGGTCGTCG
>CAZXJU010000061.1:0-9977 GCA_964641035.1 uncultured Halobacteriales archaeon
ATCCCGGTGATGGCCAAGTGCCGCATCGGCCACTTCGTCGAAGCGCAGATCCTCGAATCCTTGGGCGTCGACATGATCGACGAGTCGGAGGTGCTCACGCCCGCCGACCCGTTCTACCACGTGTGGAAGCACGATTTCACCGTGCCGTTCGTCTGCGGCTGCCGGAACCTCGGTGAGGCGCTACGGCGCGTCCACGAAGGCGCCGCCATGATCCGCACCAAGGGCGAGGCCGGCACCGGCAACGTCGTCGAGGCCGTCCGCCACCGCCGCGAGATCGTCGGTGCCCTCAAGGAGTTGCAGGGCAAGGACGATGCGGAACTGTTCGAAGCCAGCCGGCGCCACAACGCCCCCTTCGACCTGGTCAAGGAGGTCGCGAAGCTTCAACGGCTGCCGGTCGTCGACTTCGCCGCCGGCGGCATCGCGACGCCGGCGGACGCGGCCATGCTCATGCAGTTGGGCGTCGACGGCGTCTTCGTCGGCTCCGGCATCTTCAAATCCGCCAACCCGCCCGCACGCGCCAAGGCGATCGTCGAATCCGTCACGCACTTCGACGAGCCGGACGTGTTGGCCGAGGTCAGCAAGAACCTGGGCGAGGCGATGCTCGGCACGCCGATGGAAGACATCCCCGAGGAACAACGCCTGGCCGCGCGCGGCATCTAGGCATGCGCCGCCTTCCGCCCGTCCTGCTCGCGGCCGTGTTCTTTCTGGCCGGCTGCGTCACAGGACCCGGCGATTCGGACGCACCGGACGATCCCGCCGAGCCGCGCGACCGGACGCACGTCAACGTCACCCACTGGCTCAAACCGGGACACCGGTTGAGTCCCACGGGACCCGCAAGCGACGAGCCGCAGCCCGTTCCCGTGCCGCCGGGCCAGAATGCGTACGTCAACGAGGACCTCGTCGTGTGGTCGTCGGAACCGATTGGCGGAACGTTCGTCGCGACGTCGGCCCGGCTGGTCGTCCATTACGAGGTCGACGCGCCGGTGGCCGACCCGTTCGTGACCGGCCAACCGCCCGACGGGCGCTTGTTCGTCTTCTGGTTGGGCGCCGACGGCGTCCTACCCGGGTACGCGCAGACGTACGAGGACGCCGTCCTGGTGCCGGGCCAGACGTACACGGCGGACGTCGACATCCCGTTGCCCGAGGGCGGGCTCGTGCTCGGCCTCGACCGGACCTTAGACCTGTTGCCGATCGCGACCGCCAGCCAACAGGAGGACGAACTGCGCCTTTTGGTCGACCACGAATCGACGCCGTCGCGCCTCGAGCTTTCCGGGTACACGACCGAGCCCCCGTTCGACGTGCCGGCACCCAGGGAGGTCGTGAACAAGACGGTGACGATCCCCGGAAACGGCGGTCTGTTCACGGGCGCCATGGAAGGCGACGACTCGCAGCATCGGGAGCCGTTCGAGCTGCCGGAGAACACGACGTACCTCCGGATCGAGGTGCGTTTCCTGGAGACCACCGGGCCGAAGGCGGACCTGGACCTCTGGATGTACGACGAAGCCGGCTCCGAGATCGCCGCGTCCACCACGGCGTTCCAATCCGAGACGATCGAGCTGTGGCCGCCGAACCTGGCCGACGTCGCGGCGGGCGACCACACCGCACTCATCAACGCGTACAGCGGCCAGGACACCCGGTTCCGACTCCGCATTCTTGTCCAATGAACCGGAAAAGACGCCGCGGCGGCGCATCGATTGTCGGCGCCTGACGAACCCCGTCCCCAAAATATTATTACTTGACACGGCCGATACTTGGCTCAGTGGGACCATGCACCGAGTCCCGGTAGCCGAACTCCAAGAATCCGACGCATCGCTCGCGCCCGACGACACCGTCATCGAGGCCGCGCGGTTGCTCGAACGCAACGCCGGAAGCCCCATTCTGATCCGGCAGGCGGGCATCCCCGTCGGCGTGCTCACGGAAGAAGACATCGTCGCCAAGGTGTTGGCGCGTGGCGACGATCCGCGACGCGTGAGTGTCCGTGAGATCATGGAGGCCGGACGGCTGTCCCGGGAAGGCGACGCCCTGCTCGTCGAGGACGACGGCGCCGTGATCAACCCGTTGCATGACGCGGAGCCGCTAAACCGTCTGAGCCACGAGATCCAAGGCGTGCCGGTCAGCCGCCAAATGAACATCCCAGGCCAATGCGAGGAATGCGAGACCGAGCAGGAGTACCTGTTCGACTTCGAAGGCCTCGTGCTTTGCGAAGACTGCCTCGGCAGCCGGGAGGCGGCCCCGGGCGAGGAGCCCGAGGTCGCCTGAAGCGTCCCCAGCGTCGGGTTTAACTGACGATTCTCGCATCCCGGGGCATGGCAGGACGGTTGCCCCGCGCCCAGGCCGTCTTGGCCGCGGCGCACGCCGTCTTGGCCGACGCCGGCACCGTCGTGAGCCTGACGCGGTTCTTGGAGTTGGTACGGCAACGGCTGCACCGGGACGTCCCGGACGCGCCGCTCGGCACGCAACGCTTGAGACGGATGATGGCCGAGGCGTCCTTCTGCCGCATCGAGCTGCGCACGCGGCCCGCCGAAGGCGAAGACCCGCCGGACCGGTGCCCCGTCTGCGGGCGCGGCCTTGAGACCGTCCGCAACCAGACGCTCTTCGGCGAGGAGGTCGCCGTCGCCCGCCGATGCCCCCGCTGTCCGTACCGGGCCGGCCGGCAACGCCGGGTGCCGACCCTCTATATCTTTCACGCAGCCGGCCGCTGAACGGCCGCCAACGCCACAATCCTTTTATCTTGATGTCCACGCGTGGTCATTGCTACGAGTGATGTCCGTGACGCGTGCAATGTCCATACTCTACACCGCGATGCTTGCCCTTGCGACCCTATCGGCGCTGCCGGCGGCCACCTCGGCCGACGACACGGGCGCCTGCGGGGTCACGCTGGTGCTTCGCAACCCCGACCTGACGCCGGACGAGCAAGGGTTCTTCCACGCCAGCGGCTGGTTCTTCATCCAGTTCCAGGCGATCGGGGAAGGCGCCGAGAACGTCGATTACTTCACATTCAGCTTCGGCAAGCCGGCGCCCAACGATTACAGCAACTGCGACACGCCGGAATGGATCACCGGCGCCTACCTGAAGGATTACCGCGGCGACTACAACGCGGAGGACGGCTTCTTCGTCCCGATCAACACGACGCTGGTCCCGGACGGGGAATACGGGGCCGCCGTCCACGCGTACGACGCCAACGACAACGAGGTGGGACGTTTCTGGGTCAAGGCCATCGTCGACAATTGCGACGGCGACGGCCGCTGCGGGGACGACGCGGCCCAGGTCGTGGCCCACGACGAGGTCATGCCGTGGCCGATCGTGCTGCCCGGCGACGGGAAGCAGACGCGTGACGTCAACGGAATCACGATCGAGTTCGCGGAGGCGCTCCAGTCCGTGGAAGCCTCCATCAACGGCGAACCCATCGAGCTCACGCCCTGGGAAGGCAAGGCGTACGACGACGATGCGACGCCCGGCAACGACGGCGAGGGCGGCCCGACCGACATCACCTGCACCTCCGACGCGCATCCGGGATGCACGAAGCGCGTCTGGGGTCCGGCTTTCAAGTGGGAGGGCGAGATCGCGGAGAACGATGTCATCAAGGTCCGCGCCGTCGACCTGGCGGGCAACACCGCGACGAAGATCCTCCACCTGCTGGACCCGAACGCAGGCGGCATCATCCCAGGCGCGACCGTCAACCTCGACGTCCAGGTCGACGAGTCGATCAAGCAGACGTCCCGCGGCATCCCGGAGGACTTCCACTTCACCCTCGTCAACGCGGGCGGCGCCGACGCGCACGTCAACCTGTTCGCGGAACCGGACAACCGGGACGTGACCCGGGCCTCGTGGTCTCCGAACCACGTGGTCGTGCCGCCCGGCGAGCGTGCGCAGGCGAAGCTCACGGTGAGCCCGGACGCCTCCGTGGATAACGGCGACATGCACGTGACCGCACGGTTCGAATACCAGAGCGGCGCCGAGATCATCGAGGAGACGTTGGTGACGACACTCGTGGTCGGCGAAGGCGGCGAACTGCCCGCCGAACCCGTCGGCAACCAGACCGGAAACGCCACCGGACTCGAGGACGGCGGCGATTCGCCGGCTCTCGGTGCGTTCGCCGTGACGCTTGGCGTCCTTGCGGCGGCCGTCGCGTTCGGCCGACGCCGCAGCGACTAGGCGCACGCGGCGGGCCCGGCACCACAATTGTTTTAGGCGCCTGCGGCTCGTCCAGACCCATGCGTACAGCCTTGGTGATCCTGGGCCTCTTCGCCGTGGGCCTGGCCGGTTGCGTGGCCGACGATCCGACCGCCGGCACGACGGGCGCTACGGACGTCGCGCGCGACATCCTGCCGGGGATCCCCCTCGACGAGCTTGATTACGTGACCGAGGACCCGTTGGCGGCGCACACGGACGCCGGGCACGACCACGCCGACCCGGCGCAGCACCAGGGCGCTCACAACGTCGTCAGCTACGGCCACGCGCCGCCCGAAGAGGGCCAACGGCTGACCGAGATCGACGTCGTCGGCGACTTCGTGTACCAGTGCAGCGGAAGCGGGTTCCGGATCCTGGACATCACGAACCGGTCGGCGCCGCAGGTCGTGTCCGTCTACTCCGGCGAGCAGACGTGCGCCGATGTCAAGGTCACCGCCGACGGCGCGTACGCCATCGTCATGGGCGTCGAGATCGTCGACGTGACCGACAAGACGAGCCCGGAGGTCGTCGTGGCGGACACGGGCGCCTTCTGCCACATGTGTTACATCCACGAGATCGACGGCCGTGAATACGTGTTCCTGGCGCGCGACGAACCCCACGAGGTCCCGTTCGGAAACGGCGTGGGCATCTACGAGCTGACGCGCGACCCGGTCGGCCTGGAGCGCGTCGGCGCGTTCGTCGTGGCGCCGGAGGACCGCGTGAACACGCACATGCCCGACGGCGACGTCTTCGCGCATCAGGTGCACGACATGCTCGTCTACGACGACCCCGTGCTTGGCAAACCCGTGATGCTGGCCGCCTACTGGGACCTCGGCGTCCGCATCGTCGACGTCTCGGACCCGGCGGGTCCGGTCGAGATCGGCGCGTGGGACGATTTCAACGGAGACCTGGGCGACATCCACACGGTCGGCGTCGACTTCATCGACGACCGGAGGATCATCGCCGCCGGCACCGAGAACGGCGCCATCATCGACCCGGTGGGAAGCGCCTCCGGGTATTCGGCCGGCTTCGTCTACCTGCTCGACGCCACCGACCCGGCCGACGTGCGGACGCTCGGCAAATGGATCAACCCGGGCAGACACGCTTCCGGCCCCGAGCCCGTCGGCGTCTACTCGATGCACAACCTGCAGTTCGTGCAGGGCCGGGTCTACGCGGCCCACTACCATGCCGGCGTGTGGGTCATCGACGCGGCCGGCTACGTCCAGGCGGCGGCCGAAGACCCCCTGCGCACGGCGCTGCGCGAGGACGAGGTGCCCTCGTGGGGCTTCGTCTTCACGTCCACGGACGATGCGTCGCCCAACGTCTGGGACGTCGTCCTCAAGGACGGCTACCTGTACGCAAGCGACATCGGCAACGGGCTGCACACCCTGCGGTTCGTAGGCGACCCGCTGGGCGACCCGGCGTTCACGTCAATCGGCTGACCCGGTCACTCCGGTCCGCCGGTCCGCTCGATGCCGAACGCGACCTTCAGATTCACCTTGTACTCGGTGATCTTGCCGTTGTCGGTGCGGACGCTGAAGTTCTCCACGTGCGCGCCCGTGATGCCGCGCGTCGTGGCGTTGGCGTCCTCGATGGCGTGCTCGACCGCGTTCTCGAAGCTCTTCTTCGAGACGCCGATCAGTTCGATCACTTTGGCCGTGCGGTGCGCGTGGCCGGTGGCGTTGTTCTGGGTCTTGGAGGTTTGCTGTGCCATGTCCGTCGACTCCGCCCCGAGTTATGGCCGAAGCCTCCTTAAGCGTTCGGCGGCGCGCGGGCGCCAGAACGACGTTTGTTCAGCCCGGGGCACAGAAACCGTATATACTCGCACTGCCGGTTGTCACCTGATTCGTTCATGCAGGTGCACACCACCTTACTCACGGGCCTCCTGTTGACCGTCACGGCGCTCGCCGGATGCTCCGGCGGGGACGCCGGGGACCCCGCAGCCACCGGGCCAGCGCCCGACGACGGCACGACGGGGACCATCGAGGGCCTCGTCATCGACGCCGAACTCATCCATGTGGCCGGCGCCGCCGTCGCCATCCTAGACGGTGGTCACGAGACGAGCACCGGCGAGGACGGCCGGTTCGTCCTTTCCGGCGTGCCCGCCGGCTCGCAAACCCTGCACATTAACAAGCTCGGCTACGAGGCGGCCACAAACCGTGTGGCCGTCGTGGCCGGCCAGACGACCGAGGTGGAGGTCACGTTGACGGCGATCGCGGTCCAGGACCCGTACTCCGACGTCGTGCCGTTCGCCGGCTACTTTGAGTGCAGCATGGCCGCCGCCGACGTCCTGTGGACCGGGTGCGGCTACATCGCGCACAGCACGATCTTCCCCGACGACGTGACGACGGGCCTTTACACCAAGGAGTCGGGCGGCCAACACCTCCTTCACGAACTCACGTGGGAGTCGACGAGCCTGGCCACCGGCAAGAACCTCGACTTCTCCGTCATCTCCCAGGACCGGGACGGATGCCAGTGGTACGCCAACCATTTCGGCCCGTCGCCGTTGTCGATCCTGGTGACCGTCGGCGAGAAGTTCACGAACCCGGAAAGCCCGTACCCGACCGGCGGCTGCGGTGACGACGTCGTCGACGACGAGGACACGGCGCTCGGCGTGCTGGTCCTCTCTTCGCCCACCTATGCCGCCGACGTGGCATTGGTCGGTGTGACGGTCCAACAGAGCTTCGAGGGATACGTCAGCGTGTTCTACCACCAGGGCATGCCGGCGGGATACTCCGCGCTCCCCGATGCATAGGTTCTTCAACTTTACGACCGAAGTGATTTTAAATGGATGGCCGGCGTTCTCCCAGGCACATGACCTCGCTCCGAGGGTTCGCCGTCGCACTCCTCGTCATCTCGGTCGCTTTGGCCGGATGCGCGGGCGGATCCGCGGGCGAGGCGGAGGCGCCGACCGCGTCGGCCACGGACGAGACCGGGGCCATCGAGGGCCGCATCGTCACCGACGAATGGTTGCCGATCGCCGGCGCCGAAGTCACGCTATTGCCTCCGGACCAGACCGTCCGCACGGACCAAGGGGGCGCCTTCGCCTTCAACGACGTCGAACCCGGCAGCTACCGCCTGATCGCGGTCAAGATCGGATACTACCAGAACACCGCCCAGGTCGACGTCGAGGCCGGCAACGTCTACGAGGTCGACCTGCCGTTGGACGCGGTGCCCGTGGCGCCGCCGCCGAAGACGGTCGTCACCGAGTTCCACGGAAACGTGACCGTCGGCACGGTCGCCGGCGACTCAGAACCGGTCGTTGGAAACGACGTCGACTCTCAGGACTTCACGCTCACAATCCCCAGTAAGGACGACGACGGCGTACTGTTGGCTGCGAGCAGCACGGTCATCGCCTTGACGCCGGCCGACACGCCGCAGAACGAGGCCAACGACTTGGACCTCTACCTGTTGGGTCCCGACGGCCAGACGCTCGGCAGCAGCACGTCATCGACCGCGACCGAGCTCATCGAAGAGAACGACTGGCTGCCCGCCGGCGACTACACGATCCGCGTCTACTTCTGGTCGGGCGCCGTCTCCGAGTACACCCTGACGGTCACGATCACGTACGAACAGGGCGAAGCCGCGGCCTTCCTGATCAAGAAGGAGTCCGGTTAGGCGTCCCCACGCGTACGTACCTCGGCCGCTTCCGCGGCGCCTCATGTCCGACGCAGGACTGCCGGCCTACGATTCCAATGACCATGCCCCCTGGCACCGGAACGGGACCCGGGCGCCCTGGAGGTCCGACTGACCGATTGCCAGTGTCGCCCCTTTGAACGGTTCCACGCGTGGTTCACAATCCGCGGGCCGGACACGCCGCGCGATTGACGTATTGGGCCGGGCGCTTTTCGCGTGACCCGTCCGCCTTGTTGCGGCACGAGGTGGCGTTCACCTTCGGCCACGCGGGCCACGTCACGCGTACCCGTACCTGGCCGACGCGGACGTCGAAGCGACGGGGAACTCGTCCGCCGAGCTGGCGCTCGCCCACCTCGCCTATCTTCGCGACGCGGCGTCGTTGTGACCCGTTACAGGTCCTCGCGCGGGTCCTCGCCCGGCGGGAACGGCGGGTCGAAGTACGCCGTCTGGGCGCGTTCGATGAGCGGCACGTCCAGCACCGACTGGCCGTCGCCGACAAGCAGGTTGACGCTGGCCGGCGCCGAGTTGTACACCCGGTCGGTCGGCGGGTAGGTCCACATGCGCAGCACGAGTTCGCTCCCGGCCGGTACGACGGCGTCCATCGGCTGGATCTGCATCTTGGCCAGAAGTTCCTCACCGGGGATGACTTCCTGGCCTTGCTCGGTCCCGTCGGCGAACCGGAGGTTGATCGAGGTCCAGCCGACCCGTTCGAAGTCGGTGCCCGTCTTCTTGTAGAGCCACGCGGAGACGGTGCCTCCGGGGCCCTCAGGGACGACGGTCACGTGGACCTTCGGCAGGCCGCTGATGTGGTAGTCGCTCTCGAGTTTGCCGGTCGTGAATTCGACGTAGGCTTCCGGGAACTCCGCTTGGAGGTCGCCGAAGCCGACGTTCTCGCCGACCGGGTTGGGCGGCAGCCGGATCTGACCGGACTCCGCCTCGCCCTTCTCGACGAGGGCGTCCGGCATGCTCAATTCGAGCACCTCGGACGTGGCGTCCTTGGGCGGCCACGCGGCCTCCGTGCGCCAGTTGCGGTCGTGGTCCTGCACATGGACGGGGGGACCCAGGTCGATGGTGGTCTCGCCCTTCATCCAGTAGTCGAACCAGTTGAGCAGGTAATGCGCGTAGTCGAACCGGCAGTTGGCGAACGCGGACGGGTTGTCGCGGGCGTTCGAACTGCAGTACGAGTCGGGGAACGCGTGGCCCCATTGGCCGAGCCATTGGTGCACGGTGACGCCCGTCTTGTCGGCGTACTCCTGCATCCAGGGGATCTGGAGCGCCGGGTCGACGTTCCAGTCCTGCAGGCCGTGGACGAAGAGGATGCTGGCCTCGTTGTTCTCGATGAGGCCCGGGCGCGAGTCGCGCGCGTCCCACCAGCCGGTCGGGTCGCGGCCCATGCCGGCGCCGGACCAGGTGGAGGCCGCCAGGCCCTCCCAGGATTCGGGGCAGATGACGCCTTCGACGACGTGGTCGGGCGCACGGCCTCCGGCGGCTCCTGTGAACGTGAAGGAGTAGTAGAGCGCGTTGAGGACGACGGGGCCTCGGACCTCGGCGGTGCCGTTGCGGTACATGAGCCCGTAGATGTCCGTCAGGCCGGAGACCGGGACGATGGTGGCCAGGTACGGGTTGCCCATGGAGGCGACCTCGAATGGCGTGGAGCCGTCGTAGCTGGCGCCGATCATGGCGACCTTGCCGTTGCTCCACTCCTGCTCACCGAGCCAGGTGACCGCCTGGTTGAGGTCGGCGCGTTCCTTGGGACCCATCAGGTCCATGCAGCCGCCGTGGTCGGCGGTGCCGCGCACGGTGACCGCGCCGACGGCGTAGCCGTGGCTGAGGAAGTTCGTGGCAAGCCGCATCACGTGGCCGCCGCTTCCGGTGTTGGACATGTCGGCCGGGTAGTAGGGTCCGGCGTCGATGATGATCGGGACCTTCACGCCTTCGGGGACCTTGGGCCGGAGGATCGCGATCTGGATGTCGGCGCCGTCGAGGTCGCTGGGCACCTGCTCCCACAACAGCGGAAGGGTCTCGTTGAACGGGCCCTGCGTCAGGACCTGCGCGAAATCCGCGTCGAACTTGTAGTCGCCGGGCACGACCGGCGGGGCCTGCCCGCCGACGCGCTCGATCCCGTCGCCGGTGTCGACGTCGGCGGAGCCGCCGTCGCCACCCATGCATCC
>CAZXJU010000062.1:0-9928 GCA_964641035.1 uncultured Halobacteriales archaeon
CCCTGAACCTAGTCAGTGACGACTTGCGCAACGCCGTCAACCGAGCCTTGGACGACGGGATCATCGTGGTGGCCAGCGCCGGCAACAACGGACCCGACGGCACCGTCCAATCGCCGGCGAGCATCGTCGGCGTCATCGCCGTGGGCGCCGTCGACGAGGACGAAGCGGTCGCCGAGTTCAGCGCCCGCGGCGACAACCAGGGCGTCGCCGGCAGCCAGATCGGCGCGCGCGAGGACCCGAACAAGAAGCCGGAGACGGTCGCCCCCGGCGTCGGCATCAAGAGCGCCTGGCGTGACGGCGGCTACGCGGTCGCAAGCGGAACCTCGCAGGCCGCCCCGTTCGTCTGCGGCGGCCTGGCGCTCGTCCTAGAGGCGCATCCGGACCTGAAGGCCGAGAACGGACGCAGCCTCATCGACAAGGTCAAGAACCGGCTGCAGCGGTCCGCGGACCCCGTGCCGGACCAGCGGACGCCGCACGACGACCGGGCGGGGTACGGCCTATTCCAGGCGGCCGCGCTCGAAGCCGAGTTCTAGGGTGTCGTCATTCGTTGGGCAGCGCCGTGAACTCCGGCGACTTCTCGTCGAAATGGAAACTTGTCAAGTACTGGTCGAAGCGTTGGTCGAAGACGACGCCGATGTCGAGCATCCTTTCCGGCGGCGGGCCCACGATCGGCACGTCCGGTGGGCCTGTCGGCCAGTCCAGATTCGTCGTGTTCGCCTCGGCGAACGCGCGTGTCTGGATTTCGCACAGGTCCTCTAGGCAATGTTGCTCCGGGATGTCGGTGTCGTTCTCCTGCGCGCGCTCGGTCGCGTTCTCCGTGGCGTACATGTCCGCGCGGTCCGCGTGCACGAACAATGGGCTCTCGCCCGTGTCGGTGCCGAGCGGCGGAATCCCTTCGACGTTGGCCGTGCCGTTGAGCTCCAAGCTGACGCTGAGGCCCCGGCCCAGCGACTGGGTCGACTGCCACGTCATCTCGAGGTAGAGTTCCTGGGTGTCCGCCTCGTCCAGGTTGTAGTAGAGGATGAACTTGTCCGGGCTTCCGACCGGGACCGGCGGCAACCCGAGAACGCCCGGGACGCCGCAGACGGCGACGCCCGTATACCATCCGGGGTCGATCACGCCGGCCAACGGCACACCCGGATACGTGCGTGTACTGCACTGGATGTGGCCGACCTGCGTATAGGTCGTATGGTGCGGTTGCTCGACGGCGACGGCGCCCAACGTGAAGTCCAACGTGGTCTCCTGGCCCGCGACGACGCTGGCATCCTTGCCGACCGCGTCATGGCCAAGCGCCTGCACGAAAACGCGATAGGTCCCCGGCTCCAAATTGCCCATCGCGAATTCGCCGGAATCGTCCGTTTCGCTTTCCTTTACCGTCTGACCGTCCTGTTGCGCCGCGACCGTGGCGCCTTCGACGGGCAGCCCTTCGTCATCGGTCACGATGCCACGGATCGCGCCTGTCTCTTCCGTCACGAGAGGTTCGGACGGGTCGTCCAGGCCGGTCGTGTCGCCGCCGCCTAGGCAGCCGGCGAGTCCGGCGGCCGCCATGGCGACGACGGCGAGGACCGCGGTCGTTCGCATGATGTGTACACCTTCGGCCGCATCGACGCTTCTGGATGCACATCAAGCTTCTCGCACGAGAGCGAAATGCTCGGTGGCCGACGCGCCCCTCGGACGATTGGTGCCCGATGCGGGCTCCGCTGCTTTGCCGCCGGAGGCGCCGGTGCCATCAGGCGTTCGGCAGCGCCGTGAACGCGTCGGGTTTCTGCTGGAAGTGGAAGCTCGTCAGATACTGCGTGAACTTCTGGTCCAGCACGAATCCGGCATCGAGGAGCCGCTCATGCATCTGGCCGAAGACTGGTGCGGTCGGCGGGTCCGTCGGCCAGTCGAGCTCGGTGAAGTTCGCCGCCGCGAAGACCCGCGTCGTGAAATTGCACTTGCTCTCGACGCAGTCATCCTCATCGTTTTCTTCCGTCACGTTCTGGATTTTCGCCTCGCTGGCATAGACGATTAACGGGCTCGGGCCGGTCAGGTCGCCGTACGTCTGAGTGCCGTCGTTGATGTGCGACGGGTGTTCTAGCGCCACGCTCAACGTTCGGCCCAGCGCCTGCGTGCTCTGCCACGTCATCTCCAGAAGAACCTCGTTGGCGTTTTCTTCAGGGATTTCCCAGCTGAGAAGGAACTTGTCCTCGGGCAGCGTCGGGATGGGCGCGATGGCACACACGGCCACGCCCGTATACCATCCCGGAGCCACGATCCCGGTTAGGGGGACGCCAGGATAGAACCGTATGCTGCACTGGATGTTGCCGTCTTGAATCTGCGTGATGGCATGGGGTTCCTCGACCGCGACGGCCGCCAGGGCCTCCTGGACCTCGGTCACTTGGCCGGCGTTGACGCTGACCTGCCGGCCGACGGAATCGAAGCCGAGCTTCTGGATGAACAGTTGCCACGTGCCCGGCGCGACGTTGCTGAAGGAGAAGAACCCGCTCTCATCCGTCGTGGTCTCCAGCCCTTCCTTTCCGGGGCTCTGAAGGGCGACCTGCGCACCTTCCACTGGGAGGCCTTCTTCGTCGGTCACGGTCCCGGAGAGGCCGCCGGTGTCTTCGGTGACCTCCGCGGGTCCGCTCGGATCATCATTGGCTGTCTGGAGGTCGTCGCCTCCGCCACCGATGCAGCCGGCCAGGCCGATGGTGACCATCGCGAATACGACGTAGAGGGTGTTCAATTTCATTTTGCACGCACCTGCAAATCCATTGCACTGGCCGCCAGATTATCAATTTTGTTGATTTCTGGACATACATCCCCGGAAGAACGACCATGGCGACCCGTCCATGGGGGATTTACCGCTCAGGCGTCGGGGCGCGCCGAGAACCCCGCCGGCATGGGCCCGTAGTAGAAGTGCGACGTGTAGACCGTGAACTCCTGGTCGACCATCACGCCGAAGTCCGCGTCCTGGCCCGTGTTGCCCGTCCCCGTGAAGCCGCGCCATTGGATCTCGCAGGTGTCGTCGGCCGGGCAATCGGAGTGGTCATTGTCGATGATCTTCGTGATGTTGTCCTCGGAGGCGCTTACGCCCGTCAGGCACGTCAGCGGGCTGTCGCCTTCCAGCACGCAAAACGTGTAATCCAGGTCGTTTGCCTCGCCATCCACCTCGACGCGTAGCCGCATGCCGGCGGCCAGGGCCTGTGTGCCCTCCCATTCCATCTCGATGAACATGTCCTGCATGGCGTCGGTCCGGTCGGACGTCTCGTAATCCCACGATTGGTCACCACCGGCGTACCCCCCAACCTGGGGCACGATCCGCACGCCCCAATCGACCTTCTTCGTCTGATCGAAGGTCTCGTGGTACGGTTCCTGCGTCGGCAGCCCCTCCAGCGTGATCGTGATCTCCGTCGTGTCGGCCGCGACCACCGCCACCGTCTTCCCGATCGACTCGTACCCGAGCTTCTGCACGAACAAGGTGTGCGAGCCCTCCGGGACGTTCGTCAGCGTGAACGTCCCGCTCTCGTCGGTCGTGGTCTCCAGGCCCGCCTGCACGATCGCCACGGTCGCGTTGGCCACCGGCGTGAACTCGTCATCCTGGACCAGGCCGACGACGGTCCCGGCCGTGTCGTCGATATCCGCCGGCCCGGCCGGTCCGTCCGTCTCCGCCGCGTCGCCGCTGCCACCAAAACATCCGGACAGCATCACGCCGAGGAAGACCACAACCACGAATCCGGCCGTTGCTCGAGAATGCACCAGTCTCACCAGACGATGGGGTGACGACCAAGAAAATAAGGTTTGCGCAGCCTGGGCGCCACCTACATCAGACGGCCCATGTCGACCAGCTCGACCCCTTGGACCTGGTCGATGCCGCGAAGCGCCTCTTCGACCTTGTCCGCCAAGCCGGACTCGTCGGCCACGATGATGTTGCACATCAGGGCGTTCAGTCCGAACGCGAACGGCGCCACGGACGTGCCGGCGAGCTTCGCCTCGTCCGGAAGCGACTCCTTGACGCGTTCGGCCAGCGCGTCCAGGTCGACGTCCGTGTCGGAAGGCATCAGGCGCATCGTGAGTCGTACATCTCCCATGGTGTCACCTCACGGTCCTTGGTGGTCGCAACCGGGGCACGTGTAGGCCACCGATTGCTCGCGGCAGCTGCCGCATCGGCCGATCGTCTGATCGCAATCCGGGCACGGGAACTCCGTCGACCCTTTGCCGAGAAGCCCCTGCCCACAGGAGACACAACTGCCTTCGCGCATGAAACTATACCTCGTCGCCGGGCGCGGCCAAAGAGGGGTCCCTTCTTAACCGTTGTTCCGGGATTTGGATTGCATTGAATCACCAACAACCTCAAGTCGGCCGCCACGTAGGCACGTCGTATGCAGGACAGCGCGGGGCCAGCGGATCGGATCGAAGCCTCGCTGCCCGCTTCGCGCTTGCGCCTTGCGGAGGCCGCCCTCGTCCACACGCCCGGGCTGCGCCGCGGCCGGGCGGCACGAATCCGGTTGGCGGACATCACCCACGTGCACGTTCGCCGGCGGCCTGCCGTGCCGGCTCTCCTGCTCCTGCTGCCATGGCTCGTCGCGTTCCTGGCGGCCGCTGAGAATGTCTGGGTCCAATACCAGTATCGCCACCGCCCCAGCGTGACGTACGAAGCGATTGACGTGGCCGCCCTGATCCTTCTCGCCCTCCTGTTGCCCGCCATCCTACTGTTCGCCGTGCGAGCTTCGATTGACGTTGGGACGCCGGCCGCGCAGGTCACGTTCCGGCTCCGACGGTTGGACCGATGGCGCGCCGGCCCGTTCCGCCGCCGTCTGGCGGAAGCCGTTCAGCGAGCGCGCCGGCGCGCATCGGCACCCGCTTCCTATGCCCCCTTTACGGAATGACGGTGCCGTGGTCCGCAACGGTTAACTGCCCCATCGGCGATTCTGCGGACCGCCGGAGAAGATGCGGCCGAAGGGCCGCATGACGCGCCGCAAGGGCGCGTGCCAGTCTCCGACGTCGCTAGTTGGTCCCATCCACCTCCAAATGGTTTTATATGGGTGGTATATCGGGAGTCCACCCGGCTCGGGCCAGGCGTTCTTCCCATGAAAAAGCAGGTCGAGGAGTACTCGCGATTCGAGAAGGCGCGCATCGTAGGCGCCCGTGCGCTGCAAGTCGGCATGGGGGCGCCCGTGCTGATCAAGCACGACGACACGAACCAGAACCCGGTCGAACTGGCCTTGCGCGAGTTCGACGAGGGGCTGATCCCGATCACCGTGCGCCGTTCGGCGCCCGGTCCGGCGTATGACCCATTGAAATCCAACGACACGAGTGGCTGACCATGGTCGCAGAAGGACTCGAAACAGAACGCGGCGAAGCGACGCAGGACCCGGCCGACGCCGCCGGCCCGGAACCGCTGATCTCCGGCGACATCTACCTCACCAGCGGCGTGCACATCGGCACGCAGCAGAAGACGGCCGACATGCGCCCGTTCATCGAGCGCGTCCGCAACGACGGCCTCTACATCCTCGACGTGGCCAAGACGGACGCCCGGATCCGGTCCGTGGCGAGGCTCTTGACCAAGTTCGACCCGTCCCGGATCCTCATCGTCGCGGCCCGGCAGTACGGCCAGAAGCCCGCCAAAGAGTTCGCCCAGCACGTGGGCGCCATGGCGATCGCCGGCCGCTTCATGCCCGGCAGCCTCACGAATCCGAACACCCCGAACTTCCTCGAACCCGAGGTCGTCATCGTCACCGACCCGCTGGGCGACGCGCAGGCGCTGCGCGAGGCCGTCAACATCGGCGTGCCCGTCGTCGGCCTGTGCGACACCAACAACGAGACGAAGTACGTCGACTTCGTGATCCCGACCAACAACAAGGGCCGGCGGTCGCTGGCGCTCGTCTACTGGCTGTTGACCCGCGAGGTCCTGATGGAGCGCGGCGACCTGGCCAACCGCGAGGCGTTCACCAAGACGATCGAAGATTTCGAGGCTCAGTTCTAGAAGGAGGTACTGAGGGATGGCCGACTTCGTTCTCCTTGCCGCCCTGGCCGGACTCCTGGCCCTCGCGTTCGCCGTGTACTTCACGGTCACGGTGCTGCGCGCGCCGCAAGGCACCGATCGGATGCGGGAGATCAGCGGTGCCGTCCGCGAAGGCGCCATGGCGTACATGAACCGCCAATACCGCGTCATCGGGCTGGTCGCCATCGTCTTGACCGTCGTCCTGTGGGCGGCCATCGGCCCCAACACCGCGCTCGCCTTCGTCTTCGGCGCCCTCTTCAGCGCCATCGCCGGCTACATCGGGATGAACGTGAGCGTCCGCGCCAACGTGCGCACCGCCGAGGCGGCCAAAGGCGGACTCGACGGCGCGCTCAAGGTCGCGTTCCGCGGCGGCGCCGTCAGCGGCCTCAGCGTCGTCGGCTTGGCGCTCTTCGGCACCGCCGGCTTCTACCTCCTCTTCCGCGACTTCCTCTCGTTGACCCAAGGCCAAGCGGTCGAAGCGATCGTCGGGTTCGCCTTCGGCGCCAGCCTGATCAGCCTGTTCGCACGGGTCGGCGGCGGCATCTTCACGAAGGCCGCCGACGTCGGCGCGGACCTCGTGGGCAAGATCGAGGCGGGCATCCCCGAGGACGACCCGCGCAACCCCGCCGTCATCGCCGACAACGTGGGCGACAACGTCGGCGACTGCGCCGGCATGGGCGCCGACCTCTTCGAGACGTACGCGGTGACCGCCATCGCCGCCATGCTGCTCGGGTACCTCCTGTTCAAGGACGCGGCCAACACGGAGCTCTTCATCACCTTCCCGCTGGCCCTCGGCGCCGTCGCCATCGTCGCGTCGATCATCGCCGTCTTCTTCGTCCGGCTACCCAAGAGCCAACGCATCATGCGCGGCCTCTACCAGGGCGTCATCGTCGCGACAGTCCTGAGCCTGGTCGGCTTCTGGTTCGTCACCCGGTTCATCTTCGAAGGCCAACCCATCCAGTTCGAGTCTGTGCTCGGCGGCGTCGTCGCCATCGGATGGCAGAGCCTGTTCTATGCCAGCGTCGTCGGCATCGTGATCACGTTCGCCATGATCGTGATCACCGAGTACTACACGAGCACGAAGTACAAGCCGGTCCGGGACACGGCGGAGGCCAGTCAGACGGGTGCGGCCACGAACGTCATCGCCGGCCTCGGCTGGGGCATGCGCTCGACGTACCTGCCGGTCCTGCTGATCAGCGCCGGCATCCTCGTCAGCTTCTGGTTCGCCGACCTGTACGGCATCGCGATCGCGGCGGTCGCCATGCTTTCGACGACCGGCATGATCGTCGCGCTCGACACGTACGGACCGATCACCGACAACGCGGGCGGCATCGCCGAGATGAGCGACCTCGACCCGGAGGTCCGCGACACGACCGACGCGTTGGACGCCGTCGGCAACACGACGAAGGCCGTCACCAAGGGGTACGCCATCGGGTCGGCCGCATTGGCCGCGCTGGCGTTGTTCGCCGACTTCACCCACCGCGTCGTCGACGTGATCGCCGAAGGCGGCCAGGCGGCGCTCAACTTTTCCATCGACAACCCGACCGTGCTGGTCGGCCTCTTCGTGGGCGCCATGCTGCCGGTCATCTTCTCGAGCATGCTGATGCGCGCCGTCGGCCGGGCCGCCTTCAGCGTCGTGCAGGAGGTCCGCCGGCAGTTCCGCGAGATTCCCGGAATCATGGAAGGCACCGGCCGCCCCCAGTACGGCCACTGCGTCGACCTGGTCACCAAGGCCGCGCTCAAGGAGATGGTGATGCCCGGCCTCCTGGCCGTCGCCGCGCCGCTCGCCATCGGCTTCCTGCTGGGCCCCGTCGCGCTCGGAGGCCTCCTCATCGGCGTCATCATCAGCGGACTGCTCCTGGCGTTGCAGATGGCCAACGGCGGCGCCACGTGGGACAACGCCAAGAAATACATCGAGGACGGCAACTACGGCGGCAAGGGCAGCGACGCCCACAAGGCCGCCGTCGTCGGCGACACCGTCGGCGACCCGTACAAGGACACCGCCGGGCCCGCCATCAACGCACTGATCAAGGTCATCAACACCATCGCCCTCATCTTCGCCGTGCTCGTCGTCCAATACAACGTCGGCTTCCTCTGAAGGAGAACCCCAAATGTACAAGATCGTCCGCCTCGAAGACACGGTTCGCATCCCGCCCGAATTCATGGGCCAAGACCTCGGTGAGGTCCTGGACAAGCTGGTCCAACGCAGCTTCGAAGGGAAACTCAGCAAACACCACGGAATGACGGTGCTCACCATGGACGTCGAACCCGTGGGCGACGGCAGCGTCATCCATGGCGACGGCGCGATCTACCAGCGCGTGAAGTTCAACGCGCTCACCTTCAAGCCGGAGGTCCAGGAGATCGCCTACGGCCTGATCTGCGAGGTCGTCGACTTCGGCGCCTTCGCCCACATCGGCCCGCTCGACGCGCTCATCCACATGAGCCAGGTGATGAACGACTTCGTCAGCGTCGACGTCTCCAACGAGCGGCTGACCGGCAAGGAGACCGCCAAGGCGCTCGGCATCGGCGACCCTGTTCGGACCCGCATCGTCACCGCCTCGCTCAACGAGTTGAGTCCGCGCGAATCCAAGATCGGGCTCACGATGCGCCAACCGGCGCTCGGGAAGCTCGAATGGCTCGACGAGGACCGCGCCAAGGAGCGCGAGGAAGACGAAGGCACGCCGAAGAAGCTGCCGAAGAAGGACGCGGGCAAGAAGAAGGAAGAGGCGAAGGAGGCCGAAGCGTAGGATGAAGGCCTGCAAGCAATGCTTCACGCTCACCGACGAGAACGTCTGCCCGCGCGACAACACGCCCACCAGCAAGCAGTGGCAGGGCTACGTCGTCATCGTCGACCCCAAACGCTCCCGGATCGCCCGGAAGATGAACATCACAATCCCGGGCAAGTACGCGCTCAAGGTCCGGTAGGCGCACGATGACGTGGCGCCTGCCCGACGAGTTGCGCTCGGTCTTCAAGCAGCCGTTCGGGCCCGTCTTCACCACTGACGACCTCCTTGACGACCTGGAAGGCCGCCAAGGCCACGTCGCCGCCGTCGGCGACGTGGTGGCGCGCACGTTGGTGGAGCGGGACCGACCGCCCAAGATCGCCGTCGTCGACTATCGGACCCAGCGCGGCGGCGAGGACCCCGAACTGCGCCAGGCGTTGGCCGGGTTCGGCGACCACGTCGTACGCGTCCGGAACCCGCCGGCGACCGTCACGCAGGAGCTGGTGGACGCGCTCGAGGAGGCGTTGGCGGCCGACGGGACGACCCGTGTCGAGGTCGACGGGGAGGAGGATCTGGCCGGTCTGCCTCTCCTGGCGTACGCGCCCTTGGGGACAATCGTATTATACGGGATGCCAAATCGAGGCGTCGTCCGGGTCATCATCGACGAGAAGAAGCGTTCCTTGGCCCGTGATTTGCTAGAAAAGATGCGTACGGAGTGAACCCGCGATGGACGTCGAGATTCTGGATAAGAAGGAGAACCCGCTGCTGGACCGGACCGAGGTCCGCTTCCAGATCTCGCACGAGGGCGAGAAGACCCCCCAGCGGTCTGCCGTGCGCGACAAGATCGCCGCCGCCACCGGCGCCAAGACGGACGCCGTCGTGGTGACCCGGATGCGCAGCCGGTTCGGTCAGCCGATCACGTTGGGCGCGGCCAAGGTGTACAAGAACGCCGACGCGGCGCGCGCCACCGAACGCCCCTACCTGCTGAAGCGCAACGCGCTGTGGCAGGAAAAGGAGGGCGAAGGCAAGGCGGCCGCCGAAGAGGAAGAGGCCCCGCCGCCGCCCCCGCCTTCCAAGAAGGAGGAGGCCAAGGCCGAGGATCCGAAGGAGTCCAAAGACGACAAGAAGGCCGGCGAGAAGAAGTCCGAGGACAAGAAGGAGTCCAAGGACGACAAGAAGGCCGGCGAGAAGAAGTCCGAGGACAAGAAGGAGTCCAAGGACG
>CAZXJU010000063.1:0-9720 GCA_964641035.1 uncultured Halobacteriales archaeon
GTGTACACGAGCGGCAAGGGCGCCTCAAGCGCTGGGTTGACGGCGTCGGCGGTCCGTGATGAGTTCAGTGAAGGCCAGTGGAGCCTGGAGGCGGGCGCGCTCGTCCTGGCGGACCAGGGTGTCGCCCTCATCGACGAATTGGACAAGATGGACGAGAAGGACAGCTCGGCCATGCACCAGGCGATGGAGCAGCAGGAGATCAGCATCAGCAAGGCTGGCATAAACGCCACGCTCAAGTCGCGGTGTGCGGTCGTCGCGGCCGCCAACCCGAAACTCGGGCGGTTCGACGAGTACACGCCCATCGGCCAACAGATCGACCTTCCCCTTCCTCTCATCACGCGGTTCGACCTCATCTTCGCGATCCGGGACATCCCGGACCGGTCGATGGACGACAAGCTGGCCGAGCACGTCCTGATGACGCACCGGGCCGGCCAGGTCCACGAGTACCGGAAGAAGTATCCCGAGAACGGGTGGAGCGCGGATGCGGAGAGCAAGCTCTTCGTCCGGTTGGACCCGGCCGTCGACGGCCAGATGATGCGGAAGTACATCGCGTACGCCCGCCGGAACGTCTTCCCTGTGTTGGACGAGGATGCGATCGAGCGGGTGCGCGAGTTCTACGTGGACCTTCGCAACAGCAGCGACACCGGCGCGATCCCGTTCACGCCACGTGCATTGGAGGCGATCGTCCGCATCGCGGAGGCCTCGGCGCGGGCGCGGCTTTCGCAGACGGCGACGATGGTCGACGCGCAACGCGCGATCAACATCTTCATGAACTACATCCGTGGCGTCGGCACGGACGCGGAGACCGGTGCCCTGGACTTCGACGTGTTGGCCACGGGGGCCAGCCATTCGCAGCAGGAGCGGATGCGGCGGATCCTGGAGATCATCCGGACGTTGGCGTCCGAGGACGATTATGGCACCGCGGCGGAGGCGGACATCGTGCGCGAGGCGGCGGCTGCCGGCATCGACGAGCAGAGGATCCGCGCGGCGCTGGATTCCCTCAAGCAGCGCGGCCAGATATACAGCCCGAAGAACGGCCGGTTCGCGCCCGTCTGAGCCGGTACGTTCTTATCCGAGACGCCCGCATCGGGGCCAAGGAGCCCGTTCGTGTTCCAGATGCGGAAGTATCGACAGGGCCGCGAGCGTCTCGTGGCCGCCTGCGACGAGGAGCTCGTCGGCAAGACGTTGAGCGAGGGGGAAGTGGAACTCCACGTGGACCCTCGGTTCTACGAGGGGACCCTCATCGACGAGGAAGGGTTGTCTGCCCACCTGCGGCAGTGTACCGTGGCCAACCTAGTCGGAAAACGCGTCGTGGAACTGGCGATCGAGATGGGTATGATCGATCCCGGCAACGTGCTGGACATCGACGGGGTGCCGCACGCCCAGTGGGCGCTTCTCTTCTAGAGCCGAAGCACCTTGACGAGCCCGATGGCCAAGAGGGCGCCGGCCACGAGGCTCGCCAGGACGATGACCAAGTCGCTCACGTTGAGGTAGGCGTTGTTGAGCAACGTCAGCGCAATCAGGCTGACGACGGCGCTGGCTAGGAACACCAGCATCCAGCTGATCGTCCGCATGCGAATCGCGAACTGCACAAGCGCCTCCAGGCACGTCATAATCCGCGGGGCCATTAAAGCATGCGCAATCGGCCGGGGCGTCTATTGGGGCATCGTGTGGACGGCGGCCGCCGGCACCTGGACCCGGACCGGCCCTTCGCCGGGCGGGCCCAGCCGGTACGGGGTCTCGGCGCGCAGGTCCACGTCCCCGACGCGCAGCCGCAGGGCGGCATGGGCCACCAGGTCGCGCCGTTCGACGACCTCGCCGGCCAAGCCGCCTTCGGAGCCGGGTGGAAGAAACTCGAGTCCGTCCTCCCGAATCAGGAGGACACCCGTGTCGGGTGCGTCGCTCGGCCCTTCCAACTCGCCAAGCGGCGTGTGGAGCCGGCCGTCTTGCGTCCGGCGGTAGGGGTAGACGTTGCGATGGCCGAGCAGGCGTGCTGCGGCGGAGGTCGCGGGTCGCCGGTGCACCCGGTGCGGTTCCCCCTCGTCGAGGACACGTCCCGCCTCCATGAGGAGAAGCCGGTCGCCCATCCATGCGGCCTCCTCCTGGTCGTGCGTTACGAACACGCTCGTGATCCGGAGGTCCTGCAGCAGTTCGCGCAATTCTTCGCGCAGACGCACGCGTAGGCTCCGGTCGAGCGCCGTCAGCGGCTCGTCGAGAAGCAGGACCTTGGGGTCGACGGCAAGGGCGCGCGCGAGCATGACGCGTTGTTTCTCCCCGCCGCTCAGGCCGTCGACTTGGCGGTCCTGGAACCCTTCGAGGCTGACCATCTCGAGCAATTCGCGCACTCGGTCCCGTCGCTGGTCGGGTCCGGCGCCTCGAAGCCGGAGTCCGAAGTCGACGTTCTTGGCGACGTTGAGGTGGGGGAACAACGTGTTTTCCTGGTGGAGTAGGACGGCCCCGCGCTGTTCGGCCGGCGTGTGGGTGACGTCGCGGCCGTCGAGCCGGACGCGGCCATCGGTGGGGTCGAGGAGGCCGGCGATGACCAACAGCAGCGTCGTCTTGCCGCAGCCGCTGGGTCCGAGCACGCTCAATGTCCGTCCCTCGGGCACATCGACGTCCACGTCGTGAAGGACGACGTTGTCGCCGTAGCCGGCGGTCAGGCCTTCGACACTCAGGCGCGTCATGCGAACTCCCCGGTGGCCTCTTTGGGCCGAAGCCGTTCGAGGATGAGGAATCCGCCGAGCGCCACGAGCATCAGCACGAGTGCGAGCGCGACGGCCTGGATCTGGAGGGCGGGGTCGTGGCTGCTGAACCCGTCGAAGATGGCGACGGGGATCGTCGTGTGTTCCGGCCGCCGCAGCAGCAGCGCCGCGCCGAACTCGCCGAGGCTGACGGCGAAGGCGTAAACGGCGGCCACCGCGATCGCGGGCCGCAACAGCGGCAGCTCGACGCGGGCGAAGAGCGCCCAGGGGCCGGCGCCGAGTGTACGGGCGGCGCCTCGTAACGCGTCGCCGATCCGGTTGACGGTGGGGGTGAGGATGCGGGCGACGAACGGGAACGCGATGAGGGTGTGCGCCAGCACGATGCGCCAGTACGTATCGCGCATGTCGACGCCGAGGCGGCCGCCGTAGGCGAGAATGTAGCCGAGGCCGATGACGACGGCGCTTACGCCCAGCGGCAGCATGTGGTAGGCGTCTACGAAGATGCGGCGTCGGCTGGGTGCGCGGTTGGCGGCCAGCGCGACCAGCAGGCCGAGGGTGAGGGCGAACAGGAGGGTGAGGGTGGCAAACCGAAGGCTGTTTCCGACCGCGTCGAGCGCGGTGTACGGGCCGAGGGATCGTTCGTTGGTGGCCAGCAGCCGGAACGCTTCGAGGCTCCATTCGCCTCGCACGCGCAGCGCGTTGCGCGCCAGGGCGAGCAGCGGGCCGACGAGGAAGAGGAAGAGGACGCCGAGGTAGGCGGCGCCGGCCCATGGCAGGCGGCGTCGGAGGCCGGTGCGGCGTTCGAGGCCGAAGGTGCGTTGGGTCCGGTGTTGGAACACGAGGTAGCCGATGAGGAACAAATAGGTGAAGAAGAGTTGCAGCAGGGCGAGGATGGTGGCGGTCTCGAAGTCGGGGAAGCCGCCGGAGACCTCGGTGAAGATGAGGGTCTCGATGGTCCCCTTGGCGGGGTAGGCGAGGATGAGGATGACGCCGAAGCTGGTGAACGTGAAGAGGAAGACGAGGAGGCTGGCGCTGGCGATCGCGGGCCATGCCAAGGGGAGTTCGACGGTGAGGAAGGCCCGCCAGTGGCCGGCGCCGAGGGTGCGGGCGGATTCGAGCAGGGGGCTGGGGAAGCGTTCCCAGTAGTTGCCGACGATGCGGACGACGAGGCTGACGTCGTAGAAGACGTGGGCGATGAGGATCGCACCGAGCGGTCCGAACGCGTCGAGCGGTGCGAAACCGGTGGCGGCGTCGACGGGGCCGCCGGCGCCGAACAGGCTCCGCAAGGCCAGCGCGACGACGAGGGTCGGCAGGATGAACGGGACCGTGTAGAGCGCGCGCAGCGTCTTGCGGAACGGGAACGCGTGGTGGGCGAACAGGTAGGCCGCCGGCAACCCGACGACGAGGGTGAGCACCGTGGAGAGCACGGCCTGCCAGACGGTGAACCCGATCCGGTTCCGGTGGAAGTCGCTCTGCCAGATGCGCGCGAACGCATCGCCGGTGTCGGGTCCGAGCGCGAAGAGCGCCACGGCGCCGAGCGGGACGACGAAGAAAAGGAGAAGGAAGAGGGTCGGCAGGACGGCATACAGGAGGGGTTCGCCGGTGCGCCGCATCCGCGTCCTCCCGCCTACGCCCGGCTCAGGCGTAGTGCGCCTCGAACAGGTTCTCCCATTCTTGGACCCATCGTTCGAGGTTCTCGCCGAGGTCCTGGGCGGTGAAGTCTGCGGTGTCCAGGTCCTCTGGCGGCGTCGCGTACTCGTTGTACTCCGCCGGCATGTCGACGCCTTCGATGATGGGGTAAATCGCCTGCGTGTCCGGGATCGTCTGCTGGAACTCTGGCGTCAGCACGTAGTCGATGAACACCTTGGCCAGTTCGACGTTCTGCGTACACTTCAGGATGCCCGCGGTCTCGATCTGGTGGAACACCCCGTCGGCCGGCTCGAAACTGACGGCGGCCGGCGGCTCGAAGCCGCCGTAGTACGCCTCGGCGGCCGGGCTGGTCGTGTAACTCGTGACGATCTCCTTGTCGAGCTGGGCGCCTTCGTACCCAAACTGGTTGGCGGAATACCTGTACCCGTACGCCTCCGTCCAGCCGGTCGTGATCAGGACGCCGTTGTCGAAGAGGTCCTGCCAGTAGTCCTTGTACGTGTACTCGCCGGTCTCGCCGAACGTGGCGACCGTGACGATGAGGAAGCCGAGCCCGGGACTGCTGGTGCGCGGGTCCATGGTGACGAACTCGGACGCCCATTCCGGCTTCGCCAGGTCCCGCAGGTCGTCGAAGAGTTCCGACTCGTCGTACTCGTCGTGCAGGCGTTGGTCGTAGTTCACGTTGATGTAGCCCTGGTCGGCGGGCGTGGCGAGGAAGTCCCCGTACTCGTCCTTGAACTGGTCGACATTCACGTAGTCGTGGATACGGTCGGCGTTCGGGCTGGTGTACGGGTGGTAGATGCCTTCCTCCTTCGCCGTCCAGAACAGGGCGTTGTCGACGCCCCAGACGACGTCGGCCACGGGGTTGCCCTTGTTGAGGACGGCCTGTTGGAGCGCGTTGCCGGCGTCCTCGGCCTCGATCTGCGTGAGTTTGGCGCCGGTGTCGTTCTCGAAGGCGGGGCGGACCGCGTCATACGTCCAGCTCCATGCGCCGTGGGTGAGCACCTTGAGCTCCCACCCGGCGAACGGTTGGTCGCCCGTGCCCGGTTCACGGGCTTCCGGACAGCGGTCGAATTCTTGGAATGCGTCCATGCAGCCGGCGAGGGCCGTGGCTACAAACACGAGCGTAACGGTGACGGCAATCGCCGCCTGAGTGGGTTGTTGTTTCACGCGCTCACCTTCGGGTCGGTCTCTGGGATTCGCTTTCGGAGTTTGATGGCGTCGGCGACGACGCGCTCCGCGTCCGGGCCGACGAGGTAGAGGTTCGGTTCGATCCCGAAGCCGCCGGGGTCGACGAGCCCATCGAGGCCGCCTTTTTCAGGGACGACGGCCACGAGTTCGGTTCCTTGGCGTTTCAGTTCGTGGATGGTCAGCTCGGCCGCGTCCGCGGCGCGGGCCACGTCATCGTCCCACCGGACGTTGAGGATGGAGCGGATGGCGGGCCGCCGTTTCTGGATCTTGACCAAGAGGTCGGCCAGGTGGCTGCTCGAGCCGAATTCGGGTCCGTGGACGGCACTGACCTTTCCTTTCAGTTGGACCAAGCGTCCGGGGAACGCGGCGACATCGCGCGCGTCGCGCGCCTGTTTGAGCCCCATCGCCAGGTTCATGCGGACCGCGGGCATCAACGGCGTCAGGTCCCCTCGGCGGATTCCGGCTTCGGCGTTGCGCAACACTTGGAGCACCGCTTCCTGCTCGCGCCGTGCGGCCGGCCGGTCGTGGCGGAGACATTGTTCGACCTCTTCGACGGGCGTCTGGGCGACGCAGAACCCGTTGGCGGACAGCGCAGTGCACGTGGGACAATAGGCACCGATTGCGCCCCGGTCCTCCTGTTCGACCGCCTCAGCGACTGCGTCCCCCACCAGGCGTTGGATTGTCGCCTCCGGTACGCCGGGCGCCGGCCGGGGTGGCTTGCGCAAGTATTTGCTGACCATCGCCTGGCTTACGCCCAGGTGCTCGGCGATCCGTTCTTGCCGCAGGCCGCGCTCCGAGAGTTGACGCGCGGTCAAGGCCCGCACGTACGGCACGAGACGTTCCTGGAGGTTGAAGCAGGCCGCCGGCACGGTAAACACCTGGTTTTGTCCCATAAAACCAGGCGATATAACGCTTGCGCCCGGCCTTCCGTCCTTCTCGTGTAGATATTTATGCGGCGTCCGCATGGAACGCTCCGATGCCGGAGCCGGCGGACCTCTTCGAACGCGAACTGTTGGTATTCGTCGGCAAAGGAGGCGTCGGCAAGACCACGACCTCGAGTGCCGTCGCCATGCGCTTGGCCAAAGAAGGCCGCCGGACGCTCTTGGTGACCGTCGATCCGGCCAAACGTCTCAAGGACTCGCTCGGCGTGCCCGTGGGCCACCGGCCAAAGGAGATCAAGGACAAGCTGTGGGCGATGATGCTCGACCCAGAGAAGGTCATCGAAGAGTACCTCCGGGAACGGGCCCCTGACCAGAACGTGACCGAGCACCCGATGTACAAGTACATCTCGAACTACATGCCAGGCATCAACGAGATGCTGGCGATCGGGCAGCTGATCGAGTTCCGGCAGGAGAAGGACTTCGACACGATCGTCATCGACACAGCGCCGACGGGCCACGCGCTCAGCTTCCTCACCACGCCGTTGGCCGTCCGCGACCTCTTCCGGGAGAACAGCCTGCTGAAATGGGCGATCCGTGGCTACACAATCTACCAGAAGTTCGCCCGCAGCGGCCGCGCCATCTCCGGCCTGTTTGGAAAGAAGGAGGAGATCCCCGAGGCGCCGGATATCGATTTTCAGGATCTCTTCGCCGAGATCAGCGACCGCGTAGGCGAGATCCAGGAGCTCTTGGCCGACCACGACCGGACGACGCTTTCGATCGTCACCCTGCCGGAAAAAATGCCGGTCGAGGAGACTGGCGACCTCCACGAATACATCACAGAGAAGCTCGGCATCCACATCGGGTACATCGTCGTAAACAAGGTTCAACCCGACGCGCTGAAGGGCCACACGGCCGACTTCGAGCGGCTACGCAAGGACGATACGACCCGCAAACAGATCGCCGGCGTCCTGGAGGCCGGGGGGTACCCGGCCGAACTCGCGACGGGACTGGTCGATTCGGCGGAGTTCAACGAGGTGCGCCGCGCCATGAACCTGGCCCGGATTCAGGAATTGACCGAGAAGCTGCCGGACATCCCACGAATCCTTCTGCCGTTGCACCGTCGCGACATCGCCGGCCTCGACCGCTTGGGCGAGTTCGAGGAGGAGTTCTTCCGCAGCCTGGAACGGACCCTCTCAAAGGCGGCGGCGCCACGCCAACGCGGCGGCAAGTAGCCCGACCGTCAAGACGAGGGCGCCGGGCGCCGGGATTCCCGCCTCCGGATCGTCGAGGGTCGTACCGTTGCCGTCGTCGACGGACGTGTTCGTGCCCGGCGCGACGACGTCTCCCTTCATCGCTAGGTACGTGCTGATGAGAGCGGTCGTCGTCGTCTCCATGTCCATCCCTTGGATCAAAAGGTCTTGGCTTCCGGCGGCAGCCGTCATGAACTCAAGCGTGTCGCACGGCTGGTGATAGCACGGGTATTCGCCGTCGTGCGCGCCCTGGATGCGCAGCCCTGGGACGCCAGCGGCCATGAACGGGATGTGGTCGGTGCGTCCGTACGAGTCTTCCTCGAAGCTCACGTGCTCTTCGGGAACCTCGAGCCAGACACGCCAGACCTCTTCGACGACGCCGCGGAAGTTCCGGAAGTCCTGGAGAATCTCTTCGAAGTCTTCGCGCGTCTTCAGTTCCTCGTAACTGCCGTACGACCAGGACGCCCATGATTCGTTGACGTCGACCGGCGGCGCCCGCAGGTGGAAGTGCTGCTTGGGGGCGGGGATTTGCGGCGCACCCGGCACGAGACCGAGGCCGCCCTCGGCCCACGGGTTGTGGGCGGGCCATACGAGCCCGGCCATGTCGATCGAGATGCCTTGCAGCATCTGGATCTCCGTGTCTGCCGTCAAGTCGAGCATGCCTTTCGTCTGGTTGTGGTCCTGGACGAACGCCTGAGAACCGTATAGGCCCCATTCCTCTCCGTCCCACCACGCAAAGACCCACGTGGCCTCCGTCTCGAGGCCGAGCTCGGCCACCGTCCGCGCAATCTCTTGGACCGTGCAGATGCCGGAGGCGTTGTCGTGGGCGCCGCCTCCTTGGGTGGCGGCCTGGGTGTCGTAGTGGCCGCCCATCACGACCCACTTGGTGGGGTCGTTGCCTTCGTAGACGCCGACAAGGTTCGCGCCGGCCGGACCCTCCTGTGGGTCCCAGGGCCGCTTGCCGATGTTGAAGTATTGGATTTCGCTCTTGAGTCCGTACTGGCTGAAGGCGTCGGAGTACTTCTCCAGGAACATGTCCTTCGTGGGCGTACCCATCAGGCGGTACGAGTAGGGGGCGTCCTTGGTGATCTCGTCGATGCAGTCGTATACGTTCTGGCCGTCGATCTCGTCGGCGACGGCCCGCAGGACGTTCCGGACCTCGTCGGGCTCCCCGGCGAACGCCTGGTCGGGACCGGCCGTCGCCGCCGGTACGGTCATCAAGGCCATCAGGGCCGCAATCGCAAGCGCTACTCCACGCATAGGGCCGCAGTCCGCCTGCCCGCCTATAACCGTTGTCGTCGTTGCGTCAAGCTCTGGCGTCTGAGAATCGTTTCTGCTCCCGTCACGGATAAATAGAAGAGCTGGTTTGCCGCGACCCGGACCCCGGTCCGGCGCACGGGAGACGGCCGTTGTGAAGCAGGAAATCCTACTTAAACTCAAATCGGCCGAGCAGGAGACGGCCAAACGCGCGGCCAACGCACGCGAGGAAGCCGAACAACGGGTACGCAAAGCGCGCCACGACGCCGACCGGATCCTTGAGGAGGCCGACGAGGCCGGGCGCACGCAGGCGGACGCCGCCGTCTCGGAGGCACGCGAACAGCTGGAGGCCGAACGCGACCGCATCCTGGCCGAAGGCAAGGAACGGGAACAACGCCTGCGCGAGCAGTACCAATCGAACGTCGACGACGCCGTCGAGACCGCGATCGAGACTTTCGAGGGAACCCTGTAGATGCTGAAGCCGGTCCCGATGGCCAAGGTCGCCGTAGTCGGCCCGCAGAACCGACTGGAGGCCGTCATCGAGACCCTGCACGAGATGAAGCTCGTGCACATCGACGACTACGCACCCGGTGACGACGACGCGTTCGACCTCGGGTCGCCGTTGCCGAAGGGCGGCGAGGTGAGCGAACGCCTGTTGCGACTGCGCGGCGTCCTCAAGAGCGCCGGCATCGACGCGCCGGACGACGCCCGTCCGTTCACGCCAGAGAACCTGGCCGCGCTCCAAGACCGCCTGGAGGAGGTCGAGGACGACCTGAGCAAACTCGTCGACCG
>CAZXJU010000064.1:0-2275 GCA_964641035.1 uncultured Halobacteriales archaeon
GTGCGCGTCGACGGCGACGCGTTGCGCGGGCGTCAACGCCGCCTGCACCTGCGGAAGCCGCAACGCGTGCATGATCTTCTTGTTGCCCGCCAAGACGCTACGCGGCGCGTTCAGCAGGCAGACGGCGCCGGCGCGGTACGCGTCGGCCAAGGCGGCCGCATCCGGGTTCTCCAGGAGCTCTTTGACGATTACGCGCTTGTAGACGACGTCGACGGCCCGGTCGTCGAACCGCAACGCCTCGCCGTCGAACTCGAGGTCGCGCGGGTCGGCGAATACGACCTCGAACCCCGCCGTACGCAACCGCTTGATGTTGATGTCGATGTCCGCCCGGTTCTCGATATCCCGCCAATCCGCGACCACGACGAACGGGTCGGGGCTGCGATCCTGCCGGCCGTGGCTGCGCCACGTGTTGTACGCCACACGCACCGTCTCCTCGATGCGCAGCACCGGCCGCGGCGCCACCAGGCCGACCTCCTGGTCCAACCCGCTTTCGCGCAGGAACCGGACGAAGCCGTCTTGGATGACCTGGGCGTCCCCGTTGCCGCCGGGGCTGTCGCAGTTGAACTCCAGGTACTGGATGTCGTCGCCGCGCATCAGGCCGTCGAAGCGCGCCACCTGGACCGACGGGGCGTACCCCGGGTCGACCTGGTAGAGTCCAAGCTCCTGCTCCGAGACGCCCCACATCGCCTGCAGCTCCTCGTCGTCGAGGAACACGTGCGTGAACACCTCCAGGGCGGCCACCAGCTCCTCGACGCTGCGCCGGATCCGCATGGATTGCGCGCGCGACAGGAAGACGGGTTTCAACGGGTAGGGGATCGGTTTGCCGCCGTAGACGGCGCCGTGGCCGGCGGTGAACGCCTGCAGGCGTCCGTAGGCGCGTCGCGCCGCCTCCGGGTTCGCCTCCACCCAGTCGACCACGACGCGGTTCGCATGCTCCACCCCACGGGACGCCACGCGAAACGATTTCCGCCGCCACTTTTTAACCGTTGCCGCGGCGGCCGCGGAGGCCTCCGGTAGGGCCCCAGACTTGGCCGCGCCTTTCGCCGCTTTTCTTCCGCGTCCCGGCTATACTTATAGGCGGCCCGGGCATCGCCGGCCCGTTGGCTTCCGAAGACTCCTACGACGTCGTGGTCGCAGGCGGAGGGCCCGCCGGCTCTACGACAGCCGCCTTCCTGGCCCGTCAGGGACGCCGCGTGGCCTTGTTGGACAAGGCGAAGTTCCCGCGCGACAAGCCGTGCGGCGACGCAATCAGCGGCAAGAGCGTGCGCGTCTTGGACGCCTTGGGCCTCATCGACGCGGTGGAGGCCGAGCCGAAGGCCCAGGCGCTCGGCGTGCGGTTCACGGCGCCCGACCAGACGGAGCTGGTGATCCCGTTCCCCAAACCGAAGGCGTCCGAGCGGCGGCAGGCCGCCGGCGGCGGGACCCACAACGAGCCGGGCTACGTGTGCCGGCGCGAGGTCTACGACAACGTCCTGTTCCAAGCGGCTCGACGCGAGGGCGTCGACGTGTTCGAAGAGACCGAGGTCGTCGACGTCGTGCGCGACAACGGCACCGTCGCCGGCGTCACCACCAAGGACGGCCGCACCTTCCATGCAGGTGCCGTCGTCGGCGCCGGCGGCGCCTTGTGCCCCGTCGGCCGCGCCGTCGGGTCGTACGACCGCGACACGAAGCATTGGGTGGCCGCGATCCGCGTCTACTGGAAGGACGTGGCGGACGTCGACGAGAACATCGAGATCCACTTCGTCGACGACGTAATCCCCGGCTACTTCTGGATCTTCCCGCTCGAGGACGGGTGGGCCAACGTCGGCATCGGGATGCGCGAGGACTTCATCCAACGCGACGACAAGAACCTCCGGACGCTGTTGGACCGGTGCATCGAGGAACATCCCTTGTTCAAGGACCGGTTCGCCGGGGCGACCAAGGTGGAGGGGTCGCAGCGCGGCTGGATCCTCCCCATGGGCTCCAAACGCCGGACGATCCACGGCGACGGGTGGGTGACGGTCGGCGATGCGGCGGGCCTCATCGACCCGTTCTCGGGCGAAGGCATCGGCAACGGGATGGTCAGCGGCCAGATCGCCGCCGACGTCGTCGGGGCCGCGCTCGACGCGGGCGACGTGTCCGCGGCCCGCCTGGCGCCGTACCCGGACCGGTTGTGGGCGGAGGTCGGCGACGAGCTGAAACGGAGCTACACGATGCAGAAGCTCGGCCGGCGCAAATGGCTCTTGAATTTCGTGGTCAAGAAGGCGGCGCGCAGCCCGGAATTGCAGGCGCGTCT
>CAZXJU010000064.1:2375-9689 GCA_964641035.1 uncultured Halobacteriales archaeon
ACGCGGACCTGGGCGACCTCGCCCTCATCGGGGATCTGGGCCTTCTGGTCGGTCCCGTCGTATGTCTCGGCCCCGGGGTGCGGGACGCCCCGATGGACCACGAAGGACAGGGGGTTGGCGTCGCCGTCGGCGCGGCCCACGGTCGTCGCGTGCCCCGTCTTGCTGCCGTTGCCGTGCTCCAGGTAGAGCCGCATGCCGTCGAATTGGTTCGTCCCGTCGCTTTGCCATGTGAGTTCCATGACCACGGATTCCCACGTGTCAAGAATGGGTAGGCGGAAGGCGTACGTGTCGTTGGTCAGGGGGTCCGGCTCACCCGTGAACTCTTCGTAGAGCACGAGACAGTCCCCACCGATGATGAGGAACTCCCAGGTGCATTCGTACTTGCCGTCGAACGGCGTGGTGACCTGATGCGGCTCCGTCGTGGGAAGCGGCGAAAGGCGGACGTCGCGGGCGACGACGCGGCCGGCCTCGACGACGATCTCGGATTCATACGCAACGAATCGCGGGTGTTCGGCGCGAAGGGTATGTGCGCCGGCCGGGATGGCGTGGATCTCGAAATGTCCGGACCCGTCGGACATGGTCTCGGCGTCGGCCAGCAGGACCCGGACGCCCGCGACCGGCCGGAGCTCGTCGTCGGTGACGGTCCCCTGGACCGACCCGGGCTCGTCGGCCGCCTCCTCACTGGCGGTCGTCCCGACGTTGATTCCCTCGTCGTCGACGCACCCGGCGAAGGCGGCACTCAGCAAGACGGCGAGGATGGCGGTGGCGAGGATTCTTCGTGGCTGCATGGCGGTTCGCGTCCGGTTCGGCGGCATCACAGGAGGTGGAGGTAGGCGAAGATGACCTCGCCCGAGACGAGCGAAACCACGGCCAGGGTTCCCAGGGTCCACGCGGACCGTGGGTGGGCCTGGACATAGTTCCGGCCGAGGCGTGCGTGGCGGTGGGCGGCGACGCCGACGTACACGAGGCCTACGAAGACGACGAGGGACACCAGCCCGTGCACGCCGCTTACGACGAGCATCCAGCCCGGGAGGTCGGGATTCGAGGCCGCCGGGTGGACGATCGCGTCGTAGGCCATGTACGAGACGAGGAAGACGGCCTCGAAGCCGACCGTCGCGTTGTAGAGTCCGGCGAGGAAGCGGTGGCCGGTCAGTGCGCGGTAGAAGACGAAGAGGACGGACGCCGTCACGAGCAGGGATGTGATCGCGCCGAAGATCGAGTAGGCGGGCACGGCAGCCATCGAGGGTCACGCGACGTCCGCAGGGATTTAAGCGCACGGGGCGCCGGCGTTGACTTGTACGCGCCATTGCCGGCGGCCGGTTGACGTGTCCACGCCGACCGGCCTAGGGGCTTTATCGTCGCTCGGCTGGGCCTCGGCGATGCGCGTTGCCACGCTCCGCGGTTGGTTCGACGCGCGGCTGCTGATGTGGACGACGTTGGTGGTCCTTGCCTCCGGTCTTCCTCTGCTTGTCGGGTACGACCCCACGGGTGCGTCGACGCGCCTCGGATGGTCGTTCGTTCGGCCCCTGCTGCGGTCGGTCCATGCGGCATCGTCCTTTCTGCTGGTCGTCGGCGTGATCGTGCATCTGGTGGCGCGGATTCTGCGTCACAAGGCGACCCGCCGGGCGATACGAAGCGGGGCTGCCGGCGTGTTCGCCTTGGGCCTGGCCGCGGTCTCGGGCGCGATGATGGTCCGGTCGGCGGATTCCGAGGCGTTGCGCACGGCGATGGGGCTCGACGAGGTCGCCGAAGCGGCGGTGCTGGTGGCGGCCGTATTTCATGTGGCGTATTCGGCGCTGGTGGTGATGCTGGCGTTGTACTGGCATGTCGGCCGGATGGGGCGGGACCGCGTCTTCGGGGGTTGGCGCCGCGCGGCGTTGGCAACCGGCATCGGTGTGGCCGCCGGTGCGCTCGTGGCGGGGACACAGGCGGGAGGCCATCCGGCCACGTGGGCGCTTGCGCCGCCGGTTGCTGGTTTCTGGTCGTGGACGTTGGTCGGGTCGGTGCTGCTCGCCTTGCTCGCGGCACCGATGGCGAAGCCGCCTACAAAAGACCCCAGTGCCAAATCGGGATGAAGCAGGGAATCTCGGCGACGCCTCACACGTCGAACTCGCGCCGCGTCATCACGATGGCCGCGAGGATCAGGAGGCCGACGCCGACCAGCAGGATCGTCCGCAGCGCCCCGACGGCTTCCGCGGTGCCCGGCAGGAATACGAACCCTTCGTCGAGCGGCCATTCGCCGAGCGCCCGTCCTAAGTTGAAGATGATGGTGGCGCGTTCGACCCATTCGGCGACCTCGATCTGGATGTCCACGTTGCTAATCTGCAAGAGCTGGTCGAAGAGGCCCAAGGACTCCCAGAGGAGGATGTAGACGATGCCGATCACGTACGGCCGGTTGAACACGGTGCCCATCAGGGTGAACAGGCTGGTGTACGCAAAGAGCGCCACGAGGCTCGCCATCACGGGCGTCGTGAGGAACCCGATATCGCCTTGGCTACCGAACCCGAACAGGATCAGGTATGCCGCCACGTTCGCAATCACAACGGCCAGCGCCGCCCACGCGAAGCCGGTGAGGAACTTGCTTGCGGCGATCAGCGGCCGCGGGATCGGCCGCGTCAAGAGGTAGGCGAGGTTGCCGCTGTTCTGTTCGTCGCTGACGACGCCGGCGGCGAAGAAGAGCGCGATGAACGGCACCACGATCCAGAAGTGCAACAGGAGCACCTGGATGTAGAACTGCTTGATGGTCAGCCGCTCCGGGATCTCCGGTTCCTCCACCTCGCCCGGCGGTTGCGGGTTCACGGCGAAGCTGACCGCCTGGTGATTGTTGGACGCGTCCGGGTCGTGGTTCGCGTCGGTCGCGTTGGCGTAGCCGCGAAGCCAGTACGTGCCGCGTTGCAGGGCACCCGGTTCAAGCGTCACGGTGACACTCTGGCCGGCGGCGATGTCGACGGTGTCCGTCTGGGACTCCTCCGGGAAGAACTGGCCGCCGAAGATGCGGCCGGCTTCCAACGTCAGCGATACGCCGACCAGGTCGTCGGGCCCGTCGTTGGTGACCGTGACGTTGAACGTGGGTTCCGTGTTCGTCCGCAGGTCGTCGGGGCTCCACGTCGGCGTGCCGACGACGAGGCCGCCGCTAGGGCTGCCCGCCGTGCCGGTCAGGTTTCCGGGCGCCGCGGGCGCGTTCGCCGGGTCGCCGACGGCGTGTTCGACCAGGAAGACGGCCGTCTGGACGTTGTTGAACTCCTCCAATTCGCTCAGTTCGTTGTCCGGGTCGGCCAGCACGAAGACGCCGAAGAGGCCGGCGCGCGCCGTCCACTCCAACGTGACCGGTCGTTCCTCGCCTGGCCGTAACCCTTCGATGGCCTCCGTCGTCTCGGTGCTCCCGAGGATCCGGTTGCCCTGGATGGGGCCGGTGGCCACGGTCACGTTGAACGAGCCGACCGGCAGACGCCCGCTGTTCTTGATGAGGGCGGTGAACGTCACGTTGTCCCCGTCGCGGACCGGGTCGGGTTCCCATGAAAGGTCGACGACGTCGGCGTCGGCCTGGTGCGTCACGACCCAGGCACCGGTCAGGATCGCCGGGAAGGCCGCGGCGGCCAAGAGGAGCAGGACGCCGCGCACGCTCAACCACGCGAGGAAATCCTTCTTCAGCAGGGTCCCGAACGGCGATGCCATGTCCTTATTCCACCAAGTATCGGAAGACGGCTTCCAGTGTGTCGTCGGGCGAGGTCACAGAGGTGAACGGGATCTCCGTCGTCTCCAACAGCTCGTGCAGCGACTCGTAGAAGCCTTTCGGGTCGTCGGTCTTCACGCGCAACGCCGACTCCTCGGCCTCCACGGACAGGACGGTCTCCCATCCCCAGAGGCGGGCGCCGAGTTCGCGCGGCTCGGGCGTCGTGATGCGGACGGTCCGCGGGTACTTCTCCAGCATGTCGCGGATCTCGCCCACGTCGCCGTACGCCATGAGTCGGCCGTTGTTGAGAAGCAGGATGCGGTTCGTCATCGCCTCGATGTCCGGCAGGACGTGCGTCGAGACGAGGACGCTGCGGCCTTCGGCGGCCAGGTCCTTGATGAGTTGGATCAGGTGCACCCGCGTCTCCGGGTCGGTCCCCAGGAGCGGTTCGTCGAGGATGTAGAGCTCCGGGTCGTGCAGGCGCGCCAAGGCGAACTTGAGGCGCTGGCGCATGCCGCGGCTGTACCCGTCGACGACGCGGTCCGCCACGCCACCCAAGCCGACCTCCTTGAGCGACCGGTCGACGGCCTCCTCGGCCTCCTCCCCGCTCAACCCGGACAGCCGGGCGGCCAACAGGGCGCACTCGCGGCCCGGCAGTTCCCGCCAGGGCGCGTCGCCTTCGCCGACGTAGCCGATGCGACGCATCAGGTTCGTGTTGTTCCACGGGTCCTCGCCCAGCGTGCTGATCGTGCCGCTCGACGGTTTCAAAAGGCCCATGGCCAACTGCATGAACGTCGTCTTGCCGGCGCCGTTGGGGCCCAGGAGGCCGGTGATGCCGGGTTCGACGCTGACGGTGAGGTTGTTGACACCGATGACGGTCCCGCCGTACCAGCGGCTCAACGTGTCGCACGCGATGACGGCGCCTTCGACGACGTCGGTCGCCTCGATCGGCTCGGGCCGCCCCTCCGGTTCGGGGGCCGGTTCCGGCTGCGCGACGGGGTACTCCTCCGTCCCCTCGTCGACGTCCTCGACGGGAGGCTCGTCCTCACTCTTCGGGTCGGCGATCGTCCTTCACCCCCTCGCCACGCACGCGCGGCCGGCGCCACAGGAAGATCGCCCATCCGGCGACCGTCAACGCGGCCACCTCGAGAAGCCCCCACCACATGGGGAACGCGACGTCCTCGCTGGTGAAGCCGAACAGCCACGGCGACTGGCTCAAGAGCGCCATGACCGGGCTCAGGATCCACACCTGCGCGTCGTCCGTCACCCACTCCAACAGGTAGGGAAGCAGCAGCCCGAAGACGAGGAAGAGCCCGATGTAGCTCAGGAGCGCCACACGGCTGTTCTTGGTGAGGCTGGCGATGGCGAGCCCGACGCCGGCGACCAGTAGGCCCCAGATGATGGCCGCCGCGAAGATGCCCAACGGGACGAGCGCCCACCCGTCCGGGTGCTCCTCGAAGAGCATCAGGGTCGCGCCGTAGTAGAGGAAGCCGGTGACGAGGACGGTGAGGAACGCGAGGCCGAAGACGGCGCTGATCTTGCCCAGCAGGTATTCGGTGCGGGTGACGGCGCGCGTCAGATAGAGTTCGAGGGCGCCTTGTCTGACGTCGTCGACCAATCGGGGCCCGGCCAAGACGGCGCTGACGGCGACGGCGGCCCACAACGCGTTCTGCATCGAGAAGAGGAACTGGGCCTCCGTGTGGAACTGGTCGCCGATGAGGTTGAAGACGCTGTTGCTGGCCAGGAAGACGGCGGCGGCCGCCCCCAGCAGGAAGACGAGGTCGCGGCTGGCCGTCTTGATCTCCTGGATCGCGATCACGTGGATGGGCGGGCCGCCACGCAACGGGCCGCCGCCGCGCCACCGCGGGTATTGGCCGCCCGCCTCAACGATGCTGGCCACCTCCGACCGCCGACGTGAACGCCTCGCCCAGGCTCAGCTCCGTCGGCTGCAGGTGCCGAATCATAAGACCGGCCGCGCGCACCAGCCGGAGGACCTCGCGCGGGTCCTCCACCTCGATGCGGACGTTGGGCGCCTCGTGGTCGTACGGCACGCCTTCGGCGCGCAGATGCTCCACCAGCGGCTCCACCGGCCCGTTGACGCGTACCAGGAAACTCTTCTTGGGCGCGCGTTTCAGGTCTTCGAGCTTTCCTTCGGCGACCGGTACGCCGTCCTGCAGGACGACCACGTAGTCCGTCAACCGTTCCACGTCGTGCAGCTGGTGCGTGCTGACCAGCGCGTTGATGCCGTGGTCGTCGACCAGTTGCTCGATGAGGTCGAGGATCTGCAGCCGGACCTGCGGGTCGACGCCTTCGGTCGGCTCGTCGAGGATCAAGAGTTCGGGGTCGTGCACGAGCGCCTGCGCCAGTTTGAGCCGCTGGCGCATGCCGGTGCTGTACTTGTCGACCAGGCGGTACCGCGCCTCCCCCAGTTGTACGTAGTCGATGACCTGGTGGGCACGCTCCATGGCATCGTCCTTGCGCATTCCGACCAGGCGGCCGGCGTAGGCGACCGCTTCGACGCCCGTCAACCCAGGGAAGTGCGCGTCGCCTTCCGGTGCATACCCGATGCGTTGCTGGAACTCACGGACGTTGCGTGGGCCCACGTCGAGCCCCATGACCCGGATGCGGCCCGCCGTAGGCGGAATCACACCCATCAAGAGCCGAAGCAGCGTCGTCTTCCCGGACCCGTTGGGACCCAGCAGGCCGACGGCTCCCTTCGGGATGGATGTAGTGATCGGGCCGAGCGCCTGGACTGGGCCGTAGAACTTGACGACCTCCTCCAACTCCGCCAATGATGCCATCGTGGCCCCCGTCCGAACGCTAGCCGGGCTAACCTGGAGTGTTGAAAAAACCTTTCGGACGGTGCGGCGCGGCGTCACGCTTCTAACCCAGCGCGCCGTTCAGGCCCCGATGGCCGTACGGGAACGACGCGCGCTGGCGGCCCTGGCCGTCGCCACCACGGCGCTGGCGTTGGCCGCGTTCGCCTTGGAGTGGGCGGTACGCGAGGGGGTCGCTACGAGCGGGCCGAACGTCGAACGGTTCGTGGCGCTTGCCGGCGTGTTGTTGGTCGCCGCGGTCGTCTCCTGGCTTCTTTGGGGTTTCTTCCGGACGGTCGGCGCGCGGCTCCGCCGGCGCGAAGGCGCCCGGGCGATGCACGCGTTGGGCGCCTTGGAGACCGTGACGGCCGTCGTCGTCGCCATCGTCGTCTTCGTGGTCGCCGGTGCCAGCTTCGGTACCGCCGTCGTCGGCCTCGGCCTCATCGGCTTCGGCCTCACCTTGGCGTTGCAGCGACCGATCCTGTCGATGGCGGGGTGGGCCGCCATCCGGTTCGGGCACCTCTTCCGCGAAGGCGACCGAATCGAAATCCACGGCATCGTCGGCGACGTGTTGGACGTCGGCTTGTTCAAGACGCGGCTGTGGGAGATCGGCTCGACGGACTCGCCGTTGCCGTCGGGCGGGGCGATCAGCCCGTTGCGGGAGACGGGTCGGACGGTGACGCTGACGAACGCCGTCTTCCTGGAGGAGCCGGTGGCCAACGCGACCAACGACGTCCCGTTCGTCTTCGACGAGTTCATCGTGTCGGTGGCGTACGAGGCGGACTGGAAGCTGGGCGAGCAGATCCTGCGGCAGGTGTCCCGAGA
>CAZXJU010000065.1:0-9484 GCA_964641035.1 uncultured Halobacteriales archaeon
CGGCTACCGGGCGCCGTACGTCGTGGCCGCCGCGCACGCCGTCGCCGACGGCGCGTTGGACCTCGACGTCCTTGGCGGCGTCCCGTACGACGACGCCCTGGCCGCGCTGGTCGCGTTGCCCGGGATCGGCGAAAAGGTCGCCGACTGCGTCCTCCTGTACGGACTCGGCCGTCTCGAAGCGTTCCCCGCCGACGTCTGGATCCGCCGGCTCGTCGACCGGCGCTATTACCGCGGCCCGAACAAGCGCGCGCCGTACGCGTGGATCCGCGAATTCGGCCGCCGCCGGTTCGGCGCCCACGCCGGCTACGCGCAACACCTGCTGTTCCACTGGGCGCGGCGCGGCGGCGGCACCCGTGCATGAACGCCACAACGCGTAAATAGCGACCCCCGGCCTGTTGTCCTTGATGCGCATCCCGACCGCCTTCACGCTCGTCATTCTCACGGCCGCCTCGTTGGCCGGTTGCCTCGGCGGCGACGGACCCGCCGGCACCGACGACGGCGACGACGCCGTCTGGACCCCCGGCCCCGCCGTCCAACGGCCGGACTACGAGTTCGGGGCCGCCCTCGACAATTCGGTGGGCCACGACCATGGCGACCCCGCGCTGCACACCGAGGAGTACCAGCTGTCCTTCGTAGGGTTCGCCCCCGTCGTCGAGGCCAGCGACCCGGAGGTCCTGCCCGGAGGCCACGCCGAGATCGCCTTGGCCGGCACCTGGGCGTTCGTCGCCAACTGGGGCCCGCACCGCGGCTTCAGCATCCTCGACGTGAGCGACCCGACGGAGCCGCGCCACGTCGCCGACTTCCGTCCCGACCAGCCCGCCGGCGAAGCCCCGAAGGCCGGCGCGGGAAGCTACTGGGACGTGAGCGTCACCGCCGACGGCAACCTGACCTTCCTGTCGGCGCAGGCCGTCGCCATGGCGCCGACGCCCGGAGCGGAAGAGGAGCACGGAGGCGGCGTCTACGTCGTCAACACCGAGGACAAGACGCGGCCCTTCCTCGAATCGTTCACCCAGGTCGTCGACACCGACGCCCTCATCCCCGCCGGCGTGCACAACGCCCGGCCCTTCGAGACGGCCGACGGCCAACTGTACCTCGCGGCCACCACCGCCAACGGCCAGACGTACCTCCTCAAGGTCATCGGCGAGCCCGGCGCCCGCAGCCTCGAACAGGTCGCCACCGCCCGCGGTATGCACGACACGACCGTCCAGGCGCACCCGGTCACCGGCGACCTCATCCTCTACGGCGCCCAAGGCGGCGTCTACCTCACGAACATCACCGACCCGGCGAACCCCGAGGTCCTCAGCTTCGTCCCCAATGGGGAAAACGGCCTCAGCGCCTACCACCAGGTCGTCCCCAACGACGTCTTGATCGACGGGCGCCACTACACGGTGGCCGCCACCGAGAGCTCCAACGGGTTCCCCACGCCGTTCACGATTATCGACACGACCGACCCGTTGGCCCCCGAGGTCGTCGGCCAATGGCGGCTGCCGCTCACCGTCGACACGCAGCCGACGCAACCGTACCGGTGGTCCGGCCACAACCTGGACGTTGAGGCCGGCCGCATGATCATCGGGCACTACCACGCCGGCGTGTGGATCGTCGACTTCACCAGCGCCGCCAACGCCGAAGACCCCTTCCCGGTCGCGTTCCACCAACCGCACGAGGAGACCCTCGTCGTACCGCACACGCTGTTGGGTCGCGACGTTCCGTCCGTCTGGAACGCGATCCTGCACGACGACGGCTACATCTACGCCAGCGACGTCAACAGCGGCATCTACGTGCTCGAATACACGGGCCAACCCAGCCCGTACGAGGACGCGCCGCGGTGGGCGACGAACATCCGGTGACCGTGCGCCGTGCGGTCACGGCACCGGAGCCTCGTCACGACCCCGTTTCCACTAAACTATTATACGACGACGGGGCGTCTTCACGTGTCATGATCAAAGATGTCCAATTCCGGTACCAGCATGACGACTGCTGGCTCCAAGAGACGTCCGAGCGGTACCCGACCGCGACGCTCGTGATCTCGAGCGTGTACGCCCGGGACGAGATGATCCATATCGACCTGGTCATGCACGCGCCGGACCCATCCATCTTCTCCGCGGCCGTCCGCGACTGGGAGCGCGACGACCGCGTCATCTCGGTCACCAAGCTCCACGAGGGCGCCCGCGGCGCCCGCTTCCACGTGGCCTACACGAACGAACACTCGATCTACCCGGACATCCTCCACCACACCCCGTTGTCGTTGGGCACGATCCGGATGGCCAACGGCGTGGAATACTACACGCTGGTCGGCCACCCGGACGACGTGTCGAACCTATTGAAGACCTTGAGCGACGAAGGGACGCTCATGGTCGACTCGGTCCGCAACCTCGAGGAGATGCCCATCGAACGCAAGGCCGACCAACAAAGCGAGATCGCCTCGCTGTTGACCGAAAAGCAGGCCGAAGCGCTCACCCTGGCCCACGCGTTGGGGTATTACAAGTGGCCGCGCGAACTGTCCGCATCCGAGATCGCCGGCCGCCTCGGCCTCTCCTCCAGCGCCTTCCTGGAGCACCTGCGCCACGCGGAAGCCCGTGCACTCGACGCCGTGATCCGCGACATGCAGACCAGCGACCCGGCCCGGTTCGAGGCGCTCAAGGCGCGCGTGGCGAGCCTTCCCAAGGCAGCCAACGGCGGCCGATAGCCGCCGACCGAACATCCCCGGTCCTCCCTATTTCAACCCGCACACCTGCTTGTGAACCCAATGACCCCCAACCGACTGCTCGCACCCGGCGCCGCCGCGCTCTTCCTCCTGGCTTCGCTGGCCGGCTGCGTCGCCGGCCCCGCCGACACCGACGACGCCACCGACGGCGTCCTGCCGTCGCTGCCGCTTCGCGCCGGCGACCTCTTCCACGAACCGTTGCTGGTCGGGCCCGGCGGCGACGCCGAGACCAGCCTTTACGTCCACACCGACGGCAAGACGATGCTTGCGTGCGCCCACGGCGGGTTCCGCAAACCCAGCCCGCTATGGGCGTCCACCGACGGCGGCGCCACGTTCCAGGAACAGTTCCCCGAACCGAACCCGGTCCCGTCCGGCGACTGCGACGTCACCGTGCTCGAAGACGGCTCCTGGGTCATGATCTACGACACCATCGCCTCCACCACCGTCGCCGTCAGCCCCGACGAGGGCGCCTCCTGGGACGTGAACTTCGTCACGTCGGCCCCAGTGGGCGGCGTCGACCGGCCGTGGGTCCTCGCCGACGGCAACGACATCCTCCTCACGTGGGCCAACGTGATCGCCGTCGAACCGGCGCTCCACTTCTTCGCCCGCTCCACCGACGGCGGCCAGACCTGGACCGAGCAGCGGCTCATCGCCAACGCCGAGTACCCGGACAAGACCCACATCGTGCCGGGCCACCTCTTCGCCTACGACGACGGCCAGACGATCCGCGTGCCGCTGGCGCGCACGAACCTCTTCACCGACGGCAGCCCCTTCTACTACGGGTTCGCCACGAGCCGCGACGCCGGCGTCACATGGACCGTCGAGGACATTCTCGGCCCGGTCCCGTCCAGCTTCGCCATGCCCGGCGGCGCACGCACCCCCGACGGCACCCTCTACTATTCGATCTCGCGCGACAACGGGTCCGCCGCCGACATCGAGGTCCTCTGGTCGTTCGACGACGGCGCGACCTGGAGCGACCCGGTCACGGTCGCCACCGGCGTCAACTTCCCCGGCGTCCGCGCACCCTGGATCGACGCCCGCTCCGACGGCACCGCCACCCTCGCGTGGCTCCACGGGGCCGAAGGCGACGCGCCCGGATGGCAGGCGTGGACCGCCCGTGTCGACGCGCACAACGCCACCGACCCCGTCCTGTTCCTCGGAAACGTCACCGAACCCGTCGACGAGAACAACCTCTACGAGTTCATCATGGTGCGTCACTCGCCGGACGACCGGGCCCACGTGCTGCACCTGGTCACCGGCGAAGGCTGCGCCGACGACGACCCACTCAACCGTGGGCGTAGCGTCCAATGCGTGTGGCTCGTGAGCGAGGCGGCGTAAGCCCGCGTTCGCGTGCGTGCAAGACTTTCAAGCCAGGACGGTTGATGCGCTGCCATGCGCATCCTCACGCGCCAGCACCTGGAACGCTGTCTCGCGATGCCTACAGCCGTCGACGCCATGCGCGACGCGTTCGCGCAATTGGCGAGGGGACGCGCCACCGTCCCGGCCCGCCCGGTCATCGACGTGCCGGACGTGGACGCCACCTTCCTTACGATGCCGGCGTACGCCGCCGATTCGCCGGCCTTGGCCGTCAAGGCGGTGGGCGTGTTCCCCCGCAACAAGGACCACGACTTGGCCGCGATCCAAGGTGCCGTCCTGTCTCTCGACCCGACGACGGGCCGTCCGCAGGCGCTGATTGAGGGGGCGAGCCTCACGGCGATTCGGACGGGTGCTGCCAGCGGCGTCGCCACCGACTTCCTGGCTCGCGAGGACGCGGCGACCTTGGCCCTCTTCGGCGCGGGCGCCCAAGCGCGCACGCAGGCGGCGGCCGTGATGGCCGTGCGCGACATACAGAAAATCCGCGTCTACGCGCCGACCCGGTCGCACGCCGAAGCCATGGCCGAGGAGATGGACGACGTCGACGTCGTCGTGGCCGAAAGTCCGGGCGACGCCCTTGCCGGGGCGGACATCGCGTGCACCGCCACGAACTCGGCGACACCCGTGTTCTCCGGTGACGCCCTCGACGAGGGCGTGCACGTGAACGCCGTCGGCTCGTTCAAGCCGACGATGCGCGAGCTGGACCTGGAGACGATCCGCCGGATGGACAAGGTCGTCGTGGACACCCGCGACGGTGCCTGGGCCGAGGCCGGGGAGCTGATCCACGCCCGCGACGAGGGCGTCCTCGGTGACGAGGACGTCTACGCGGAGCTTGGCGAACTGTGCGCTGGCACGAAGGCCGGCCGGACGGATGCGGCGGAGCGGACGCTTTTCAAGTCGGTCGGCAACGCCGTCCAGGACGCGGTGGCGGCGCAGGTCGCCTACGTGGCCGCCGTCAAGTTGGATTTGGGTGTCGGCGTCGACTTGGATGCGTAAGAAGGATTGGGTGGCACGTCCACTGCCTTCGCCTCCTCGGGACGGCGATTAGATATACAAGCAAGAGGATAACGTCTACTATCCTTACATGGCCCGAAGATTGGATATCGAAGACCCGCCCGAAAACTGGTCTCTCAGCGTCGCTCGGAAGATCGAGAAGGCTCACCCGTTGGACCGCGAGATCATCCATCAACTGGTCGCTCGACCGCGCCGGTTCGCGGAGCTTCAGCCCCTATTGCGGCGGCGCGGCAAGAACAACCTGACGCAGGCGCTGAAGCGCCTTCGCATGGAAGGCGTCATCCAGATGCGCACCCGGCTCCGGCCGGATCCGCCGGTCGATTACTACGAACTGACGAGTTTGGGTGCCAGCGTCGCGATGATCCTAGCAGGTCGGGAATACTTCGAGTTCTTGTCCACGCACGCGGGCGCGCCCGACCACGTACCAGCGGCGGACTCCTAATCCCTGCGAGGCGGTCGACGTGCCCATCTTTTCCCCCGACGAGACGAAAATCATCCGTGCCCATCGGATGGACACGGTATGCTACGTGGCTGCGGACACGAACCCATGCGCCAGGCTGGCCGACGGGCGGGTCCGCGACGTCACGGGCCGCCGACTCAAACGCATCTCGCTTCAAGAACTGCCGACAACCAGACCAAAATCGTGGCTCGCTGCCGTCATCCATTGCAAGGGCGACGACCTCACGTCACTGGCGACGTGGGCACGCTCGCTCACGCTCGCGGAACTCGACCGGGTCGTGCTCTTCGAACCGGAATCGTTCGCGGCTGAGGAAGCCGTCGAATCCCTCCGGCCCTGGGCCGACGCGGCGTTGCCGGACCCCGTGCGTCACCGGTTCCGAGATTTCCGTGAGTTGAACAGGCAACTCGGCGTGGCAATCAATCTGAGGATCCTGCAGGACCATCGTCCCGCGTCCTGGTTCTGAACAGGTTTCCGCCGATACGGCGGCGGTACCTCACGGCCCCCACGGGGACGGTCAAGCCGAACCTCACGACGATTCCGACAGCCCTTCGAACGTCATCGGCGGTGCCGGGTTCGACGCGTCGAAGCGGACGGTGTAGACGCCGCTGGTGGCGTCCCAGACGACGATGTCGCCGTTGTCCAGGACGTTGGCGTCCATGACCGTCGGCGTCCAGTCGTAGCTGCGGTCGCGCGGCGGTTCCGGGCTCACGTTGGCCGGGACGAAGGCGCCGATGGACGGCAGGATCGTCGCGTTGCCGACGTCGGTGAGGTCGACGGCCCAGACGCCGGCGTGGTAGTGCGCCACGAACAGTGTCTTCTCGAAGATGTCGACGTAGTGGGTGCTGAATACGAGCGAGGCGTCCCATTGGACGTCGACCGGTAGCGTCCACCCGGAGACCTTCTTGGGGTTGGCGGGGTCGGTGGTGTCGATCACGTGCACCCAGCCGGAAGCGGTCTCCGACGGGTGGGCGAGGATCTCCTGGCCGACGAAGGTGTAGTGTTTTCCGTCCCACGTGGTGTCCAGCGGGAAGGCTTCGTGGTAGTTGCCGATGCCGTCCTGGACGAGGTCCTGGCTGGGTCCTTCGTTGTCGGTCCAGCGGCCTTCGACGACCGGCGCCTGCGGGATGGTGAAGTCGAGGATGACCATGCCTTGGTGCCAGTTCGCCAAGTACACGAGCGGCGTGTTCGTCACGGGGTGCAGTTGGAACCAGCCGTCGTTGTGGCCGTTAATCAAGGCGCCGTTTCCGTCGAGCGGCGTATCCTGGTATTCGCTGAGGTAGACCAGCTGCGTGCCGGCCGGCGTGTCGACGATGTCCAGGAAGTAGAAGTTCGACGCGGGCGCCACCAGGTTCACGACGCTGACGATGACGAGGTCCTGGCCGCCGGCTTCGCCGGCGTAGATGCTGTGGACGCCCAGCGGCGTCGGGACCGGGAAGATCGAGTCGATCGCCATGTTGTCGGGGTCTTCGATGTTGACGAGGATCGCGCCGGGCGGCAACGGGCCTTCGAAGCCGGCCGCGTTTACGGGGACCTCATAGGAGCCGCCGCACGCGTCGCGCCAGATGGCGGTGGGGACGTCGGCGTCGACCGGTCCTCCTTCTTCGGCCTGTTTGGGTCCGGTGCCGGCGATGACGACGTGGCGGCCGTCGGCGGTGATGGCGATGTCGCGCGAGCCGGACATGGGCGTCACGAACTCGCCCAGCACGGTCGGCGCGGCCGGGTCGGTGACGTCGACGAGCACGAAGGCGACGTCGCCCTGCAGGCTGTGCACGGCCGCCAGGCGGCGGTCGCCGGCGTCCGTGGCGTCGCCGCACAGGTGGCCGCCGGCGGTGGCGCCGTAATGGTCGCTGACCAACGGGTTCCAACCGAGCACCTCGAAGTTGGGCGTCGAAAGGTTCTGGTGTTGGGCGGGGTCGAAGTGGTCGTGGTCCTCGCCGAAGGGGACGGCGTGTTCGGCCCATTCGGGATGGAACGTGCTGGTGACGCCGTCGCCGTCGCCGGTCGGGGCGCCGTCGTCTCCGGCTAGGCATCCGGCCAACGCGGCGGTGGTCAGGAGTGCGAGGGTCGCGATGGTGGGTATCCTCATGGTCGTGTCGAGACTGCACTCAGGCCGGCTGCTAATAAGCGTTGCCGACGTCGTCTCGCGCGACCGCGGATTCGCACCGGTGCGTACTTAAGTAGGGTCACACGACGCCGACGACCGCGTACAGTCCGCGGGTTCGCAGCGTCACGACGACGTCCTGGTCGGAATCGTTCTGCCAGAACCAGCCGTGGGTGCCCGTGAACGGCGCGGTGAAGTTGCCCGCGTCGACGGCGGCGGTGCCGGTCGCGTGGCTGGTGAAGTCGCCGCTCGTGTCGCCGGCGCGTTCGCCGTGGAAGTCGTAAAACAGCTCGCCCGCGGCCGTCCAGTTGTACGTGACCGGGGCCCCCTCGTTGACGAAGAGCTTGTATTCGAGGCCTTGGCCTGCGGGGACCGTCACGTTGACGGTGTCGTCCCGAACGGCCTGCGCGGCGAGTCCGCCGGCGTCGAGCTCGTACGCCTCGAACTCGAAGGCGAGCGTCCAGTCGTTGCCTTCGTCGGGTGTCGCACCGCCGAGCGGCACGCCGCCGGCGTCCGCGTCGCCGGCCTCGACCATGCGCACCGTGACGTTCCAGTCGCCGGCCCCATCGAAGTCCGGTGGCACCGCATCCAGGAATTGGAAGTAGGCGCTGGCCGGGTCGGTGGCTTGGATCGTCAAGGGCCGAGGCGCCGGGCGGAACGCGAGCGTGGCGACGACCCGGCCCTCCTCGCCGACCGCGTTGCGGCCCAGGAACGCCTGGGAGGACGTGCCGTCCGGCGCGTGGATCGTGATCTCGAACAGGTCGGGTCGCGTCGGGTCGCCGGTGGCCGACTCGTCGTCATCCGTCCATGTGAGCGTGGCGCGTACCGTCGTCACGTTGGCCGCGTCCACGCCGAACGTGACGTTCGCTTCCGCGCCCTCGTCGAGGGAGCCGTTGACCGGGTCGAGGGCGGCCGAGGCCACCCGCCAGGAGGCGGAGTAGGCGCTGAGGTTCAGCGTCGGGCCGCCCGTGGTCGTGTCGTCGGTGGTGTCGCCGCCGGAGAGGTCGTTGATCCCGAGCAGGGACCCGATGCCGGTCGGGTCGATGCCGTACTCCGCGGGCAGGATGATCGTCATCAAAAGGAGAAGCGCGACGAGGAACGCGGCGCCGGTCGCGATCAAGAGGTGCCGCTTGTCGGGTGCCTTGAAGTCGTCATCGTCGGCCATGGTATCACTGGGCGAAATACCCGACGATTTGGTATCCCATCAGGAGAAACCCGCCCAGCATCAGCAAGGTGTTCGTGGTGAACGCGTGACGGTAGAAGCTCCGGTGGGTGCGCCAGTATTGGATGCCGATGAGGATGGCGCCGAGCGCTAGGAACTGGCCGATCTCGACGCCCACGTTGAACGAGATGAGGTTGACGATTAGTCCGTCGTCGGCCAGTTGGAACTCACGCAGCTTCGTGGCCAGGCCCAGGCCGTGGAAGAGTCCGAAGACGAGGACGGCGGCCTTCGTGTTGATTGTGAACCCCCACAGGGCGCGGAAGCCGTCGAGGTTGTCGAAGCCCTTGTACGCGACGCTGAGCCCGATGATCGCGTCGATGACGAACGGGTCGGCGGGGATGTCGAGCAGGACGCCGAGGATGAGCGTGGTGCTGTGGCCGAGGGTGAACAGGCTCACGTACTCGATCACGTCGCGCGTGCGGAACAGGAAGAAGACGACGCCGACCAGGAACAACAGGTGGTCGTAGCCGGTGACCATGTGCTTGGCGCCCAGGTACATGAAGGGACCGATGGCCAGGCCCTCGTTGTCCTGGAGGAAGCCAGCGTCCTCCTCGTCGACGCCGTGGGCAAGGGCTGTGGGTACAATCAGGAGGGTGAGAACGAGGCTGG
>CAZXJU010000066.1:0-9434 GCA_964641035.1 uncultured Halobacteriales archaeon
CCTGGTGATGCCGATGTTCTTCCTGTCGGGTGCCATCTATCCGACGACGGAGCTGCCGGTCGTGTTCCGTGTGGCGATCCTCGTCAACCCGTTGTATTACGGCGTCGACGCGCTGCGGTATGTGGTGTTGGGCGCCGAGTCGGCGGAGATGCCGTTCCTGCTGGATCTGGGCGTCCTCGTCGCCTTCACGGTGGCGACGACGTTGTTGGCGGGCGCGCTGTTCAAGCGTGCGTGAGAAGGGGAGAGGACGCCGGGGGACCGGTGGTGGTGGGTGTCTTATTTTTGGTCCCGCCGGCGTCGGGTCAGCGTGAGGGTGGCCAATGCGGCCAGGGCGGCCGCGAGGCCTCCGAGGCCGGATGCGTCGCCGCCGTCGGTGTCCAGGTTGGCCGCCGGGTCGTAGGGGCCGAGGCCGCCTTCTTCGCCGTTGTACATCTGCGCGCCGTTGGGTGTCGATGCGCCGGCTTCTCGGCTTTCGCCGCTGAAGCCGCCGGAGGATGCCGACGCGTCCGCGCTGGCTTCGTAGGCGACGGGTTCGGCGTATCCGTAGCAGCAGTGGTAGCCCCACCGCTTCTGGCCGGGTTCCATCGCGACGTTCAGCTTCTTGGTGGCGTCCGCGTCGATCTCTGCGTTGAGGACGCCGTCGAAGTAGCCGTCGGCGTAGGCGCGCACCGTGTAGTAGCCGGCGTGCACGAGGATCTTGTAGGAGCCGTTGGCGTCGGTGGTGGCTTGGCCCCAGTCGCGCGTGCGTTCGTTGTAGAACGTGACGGCGGCGCCTTCGATGCCTTTCTGGCTGGAGGCGTTGAGGACCCAGCCGGTGAAGGTGGCGTCCGGTTTCGGGAACCGGACGAGGTCCGTGTCGAACGTCTGGTCGGCGCCGTCGGCGGCGACGAACGAGGTGACGCGGGGGAAGTACGCGTGTTCGCGTTCCTGCGGCTCGCAGTAGGGTTCCGGGGCGTGTGCGTGGGCCGGTCTGGCGCCGGAGGAGGACGCGGAGTCTTCGACGGCCATCGTCTTGGCTTCGCAGGGGGCCCAGTAGCGTTCCCAGGCGCGGATCTCGAGGATCACGTATCCGGGTTTGACCCAGATGGTGTAGGTTCCGTCGTCGGCGGTCTGGGTGGAGTTGTAGGAGCCCCACTTCTGGTTCTGGGCGGAGATGCTGGCGTGTGGGACGGGTTTTCCGTCGGTGGCGTCGACGACCTTGCCGGTGACCTTGACGCTGTCGGCCGGGATGGGTGTGAGTTCCAGGTCGACGGTGACGTTGTCGCCTTCCTGCGCCTGGATGCGCTTCTCGGCGGGCAGGTATTCTTGCCTGTGGTCGTAGTGGGCGTTGGCGTAGACGCGGAGGGCGCCCGGCAACGTCTGGATGGACCAGGCGCCGTCCTCGTCGGTCTCGGCGTGGCCGTAGCGGTCGCCGCGCGGTTCGAACCAGAAGCCGTCTTCGTATTCGGATTCGTGGGCGTAGGCGGGTTCGGCGTATGCGTAGCAGACGTCGCCGTCGCAGCGGGAGGAGTAGTCGGGGCTGACGCTGACGTAGCCGCGTAGCGGCGTGCCGTCGGTGGATTTCAGGACGCCGCTGAGGACGACGCCGCCGGCTTCGGTGGGGCGCACCGGGATGTCGATCTGGGTGGGTTCGGCCAGGTCGAAGGTTCCGCGCGTGTAGTCGTAGTCCTCGTGTTCGACCCAGAGTTCGATGGTTCCGGGGTTCACGTTGACGGCCCAGGAGCCGTCTTCGCCGCTGACGACGTTGAACCATTGGTAGCCGGTATCCCGGTAGGGTTCGGAGTAGTTCTTGGCGTCGTCGCCTTCGATGGCCGGGTCGTAATAGTTGGAGATTTGGATGTAGGCGTTGGCGACCGGGTTCTGGGTGTCGCGGTCGACGACGGTTCCGTTGACGAGGACGGATTCGCCGCTTTGGGGTTCGGGTTGGGGGTCCAGTTGGAAGTCTTGGGTGTGGTCGAGTTGGGTGCCGCCGACGTGAATCTGGGCGAAGCCGGTGGTGCAGCAGGCGTGGGTGGCGCTGACGTTGTAGGTGCCGGCGGCCAGGCCGTCGAACTCGTATCCGCCGTCGGCGTCGGTCAGGGCGGTGCGTGCTTCGCCGCCGCCGGCGGGGCGGAGCACGACCTTGGCGTCCTGGAGGACGTCGGCGTGGATGCTTTCGATGGTCCCGCTGAGTGTGTATAGGTCGCCGGGCAGGTCTTGCGCCTTGGCGCCGTCGGCGACGAAGGTCGCCGAGCCGGCGGTCAGGATCAACACGATTACGACGGTTACGAGCTTCGGATAGGCCATAGTGGGCACCGCTGGATACCCATCGCTGCACCCGGATATATAACGTCAGAGGTCGTTGGGCTGAAACCCAACGCTCCAGTTAGGGGCGGGCTTGGGAGGCGAGGCGTTTTTCCGCCCACCGCAGCGTCCATGACTTAAATAGGAACAGGAGGAGGGTGACGAAACCCCAGATGGCGGCGATCTGGACGAGGACGGCGCCGTAGGCGATGCCCTCTGCCGCCCCGACGCGGGGGTCGATGCCGCTGAGGAGGACCGGGAGGAGCAGGGCGTAGGCGCCGGTCCATGCAGCGTACCCGGCGGCGGCGGTCCGCGGGTTGCGCAGGGTGAGGCCGGCCAGGGTGGCGGCGAGGCCGCCGACGGCGACGTTGTGGCCGGCCTGTAGGGTGAAGTCGGGGTGGCCGTACCGGTCGAGGAGGATCATGGCGGCCCAGAGCGTGGCGGCGAGGGCTCCGAGGGCGAGGCCGACGGTGGCGGCGCGTTCGGGCGTCCAATCGAGCTGCATGCGCCGCAGGACGTTGTCGGCCGGGTCGCGGTCGTCCGGCTCACGCTTCGTCGGGTTCGTCCCCGGCATCCTTGCCCTTCTTGGGCGTCTTGCCGCCCATCTTCTTCTCGACCTGGTGCGCGATCTCTTCGGTCGAGGCCGACTCTTGTTTCATCTTCTCTTCGATGTCCGACAGTTGGCTTTTCAGCTCTTCCTTTGTCGGGATGCCGCCGAGGACGGTGTCGCTGTCGCCGATGAGGTCCTCGAGCGTCTTGAGGTCCGCGGGTTCGCGCGGTTCGGTCTTGACGCCTTCGCCGAAGTGTTTGCTGATGCCTTCGCCGATCTTGCTCAGTTCGAACGGAAGGACGATCTTGGTGGCTTGGCCTTCTCCGAGTTTCGAGACGGTGTCGAGGCTCAGTACGGACAGGGCCTTCTGGTCGAGCGTGGCGGACCCGAGGCTCAGGACGCGTAGGCCCTGCGCCTGCCCTTGGGCTTCAAGGATGCGGGCGAGCCGGGTGCCTTCGGCTTCCAGGATGCGGGACTGCCGTACGCCTTCGGAGTTGAGGATCTGGGATTGTTTGTCGCCTTCGGCGACGAGGATCTTCGACCGCTTCTCTCCGTCGGCCTTGAGGATCGCGGCGCGGCGTTGGCGTTCGGCGGCCGTCTGTTCCTCCATGGCCGCCTTGACGGGGCCGACGGGGTCGACCTCGCGGATCTCGACGGCTTCGACGCGGACGCCCCAGTTGTCGGTGGCTTCGTCGAGGATGTCGCGCAGCCGCGTGTTGATGCGGTCGCGGTTGTAGAGGATCTCGTCGAGCTCCATGTCGCCGAGCACGGACCGGAGTGTGGTCTGGGCCAGGGCGACGGTGGCCTGTGTGTAGTTGGCGACCTGGAAGACGGCCTTCTCGGGGTCGATGACGCGGATGTAGATGACGGCGTCGACGGCGGTGGGTGAGTTGTCGCGCGTGATGACCTCTTGCCGCGGCACGTCGAGCACCTGGGTCCTGAGGTCGATGCGGATGACGTTGCTGATCAGCGGCAGGACCCAGTTGAAGCCGGGGTTCAGGCGTCGGCGGTAGCGTCCGAGGACGACGAGCAGTGCCTGTTCCCAGGGGGCGATGATGCGGACGCCGCTGATGGCGACCAGCAGAATGGCGACGACGAGGGTGACGCTTACGAAGACGAGCGTGGGGTCAACTGCCATGGGGTTCACTTCCGGTTGTGGGTTCGGCGGGAGAGGGTCCGGTGGTCACGGGTTCGACGACGATGTGGACGCCCTCGACGCGGACGACGCGGGCGGTGGCGCCGACGGGGATGGGGGTGTCGGATTCGGCGCTCCATACGATGCCGCCGATCTTCACTTTGCCCTTGGTGGTGTCGGGTTGGACCTCGACGATGACTTTGCCGGTCTCGTCGACGAGGCGGTCGGAGCTGTACGTCTCGGGTCGTTGGTCGGGCGGTGCGATTCGTTTGTAGAATTGGACGCTGGCGACGATGGCGACCGGGACGATGATGACGACGACGAACGGGCTCCAGGCGCTGAACAGGAATTCCGGCCAGGCGATCTGGAGGAGGCCGACGGCGACGAGCGCGGTGCCTCCGACGCCGATGAAGTATCCTGGGATCGTCAGTTCGATGACGATGAGGGCGACGCCGATCAGGAAGATCGTGAGGCCCAGCATGTCGACGGCCATCGGCCGAGGGAAAGAAGGCCGTCTTAAAGGCCTTGGCGGGACGAGGACGGCGGCAGGCAAACGCCTATGAACCGGCCGTGTCTTGGAGCGCTCGGTGCGCGCGGGAATCGACGAGGCAGGTCGAGGTCCGCTCCTGGGGCCGCTTGTGGTGGCGGGAGTCGTGGTCCAGGATGAGGACGTCCTGCGTGAGCTTGGGGTGCGGGATTCGAAGAAGTTGACGCCGCGGCGCCGTGAGCGTCTGGCGGGCCGGATCGAGGAGGTGGCGGAGCGGCACGCGACCGTCGTGTTGTCCGCCTCGGACATCGATGACGGACGGAAGCGGCAGACGTTGAACGAGTTGGAATTGTCGGCGTTCGTGGCGGTCGGGCGGCGGCTTGACGTCGACGATTACGTCTTGGATGCAGCGGATACGAGTTCGGAGCGGTTCGGGCGGGAGTTCGCCCGCCGTTTGGACCGGTCGCCGCCGCCGAAGGTGTTGTCGGTGCATCGGGCGGATGCGCTGCATCCGGTGGTGGCTGCGGCCAGCATCTTGGCGAAGGTGGAACGGGACCGTCACGTGGAGCGGATCGGGCGGCGGTTGAACCAGGTGGTGAACCTGCCTGTGGGCTCCGGCTACCCGTCGGACCCGGTGACGGTGGCGTTCCTGCGCGCGTACGTGGACCAGGAGGACGAGTTGCCTCCGGAGGTCCGTACGTCGTGGCGGCCGGTCCAGGAATTGATGGCGCGGCGGAACCTTCGGCCGCTGAGCGAGTTCTAGCATGCGTCTTGAAGGTCCGTGGCTCGTGCTGCTGGTCGTGGCGGCCTTTATCGCCGCCGGTTGCGTGTCCGACGCGGACGATGGGCGTGACGACGATGAGACCCAGCCGGAGGGTCCGACGGCGCCTGTGGCGCAGAGCGTCGAGTTCAATCTTCCTGCGTGTGACGCGTTGGAGGTGTTCCTCTACACGTCGCCGGACACGGTGCGGCCGTTCGTCCCGGACGCGTTCGACGTCTTCGTCGAGGCGGGCCAGGCCCGCGCGATCATCGGGGTGCTCGTCTGCGGGCCTACGGGAAACACGACGGCGCGTGGGTTCGTGGCGATCCAGGTGTCGCCCAACGACGAGTCGTTGCGCGCCGACGGCGTAGTGAATTATTTCTGGGAGCCGGAGCACACGCTGGATGCGGCGTCGGACACGTCGCGTGCGTTCTGGTCGCTGGGCGCGGACGCCGTGGAGGCGGACGTGTCGGTCTCGTTGGCGGCCGCGTCGACGTCGGCGCGAATCGAGACGACCAATTGGACCCATACGTTCGACGCGCCGCTGGGGCCGGGACCCGCGGGGGAGGCGGCGAACCAATTGGACCGGTTCCGGGAGTATGCGCCGGCGGACGGCGGGTTCGTCTACCTGGAGGCGGGCTTCGGCGGGGACGCCGAGGCGGGCCTGGGCGGGTCCGCGGTGACGGTGGAGACGGGGCCCGACACGGTCGCGCGTGAGGTGTTCGGTGCCAGCGCGACGCTTGCCGGGGTGACGCTCGATGACGCCGAGTATACGGACGCGCGGGTGGGGTTCGTTCCGTGGCCGCCGGCGGATTCGTGATCAGCTGCCGGCGTGTCCGTTGGCGCCGGGCGCCTCGCATACGAGGTGGAGGAAGTCGGCCAGCGGCATCCCGTCCTCCCATCGCAGCACGTCGTTGCCTTGGGCGGTCTTGGAGACCTTCGGGAGGCGTCGCCATACGATGCCGGCGCGGGATTCGAGCTGCATGTCGGGCATGGTGAAGAGACGCCAGGTGTCGCCGCGGACGCCTTTGCGGCGGAAGGCGTAGACGGGCAGGACGCCGGACCGTTCGCACTGGTCGCGGATGACTTGGATCTGTTCGACGAGGCGTTCGGCGGCGGTGAAGTAGAGGGTGTCCTTCTTGGCGGATTTGACTTCGATGAGGAAGCTGAGGTCGCGGCGGACGGCGACGAGGTCGGCGCCGAGGCTTCCGGCGGCCCGGATGACGAGGAAGGGGTGGGTGCGGGGTCGTTCGTAGGCGGCGCGTTCGTTGGGTGCGAGTGTCTTGGCGACGGAGGAGAATGTCTTCTCGTCGCCGGTGAGGATCCCTTTGAATTCGCGTTCGTAGGTCGCGCTCATGCGGTGGTGGCCCCCTGGCATCCCATGGACGGACGGGGTATACCCCATCTTCGGGGGGGTCAGTGAAAGTGAAAGGTCCGGGAAGGCTTAAGGCGTGCTCGGTTTCAGCCGGGCCCGATGGCGGGTACGGTCCGTGTCGGCGTGTCGAGCGTCCAAGGCGACGTGGCGGAGCACGAGGCGATGGTGGCGGCGGCCTTGGAGGCGGTCGGCCGGTCGGGGGAGGTGGTGCCGTTGCGCACGGGCGAGCAGGCCGAGCGGATCGACGCGGCGATCATCCCGGGTGGGGAGTCGACGACGATCGGGAAGCTGTTGGACCGGTTCGGCGCGTCGGACGTGCTGGTCCGGCGGGCGCGGGAGGAGGCGTTGCCGATCCTGGGTACGTGCGCGGGGGCGATCCTGTTGGCGCGGCGGGGGGACGAGCAGGTTCAGAGGACGCAGACGCGGCTGTTGGAGCTGATGGACATGCGGGTGGACCGCAACGCGTTCGGCCGGCAGCGGGAGTCGTTCGAGGCGGACCTGGACGTCGATGGGTTCGATTCGCCGGTGCATGCGGTGTTCATCCGGGCGCCGGCGATCGTGGAGACTTGGGGGGACTGCAAGGTGTTGTCGCGCGTGGGCGACAAGGTGGTGGCGGCCCGCCAGGGGAATCTTTGGGCGTTGGCGTTCCATCCGGAGTTGACGCCGGACACGCGCCTGCATGAGGCGTTCTTGTCGACGGTCTGACCTATCGGGTGGTGGCGACCGCCGCGGTGGCCTGCGGCTCTTCGACGTCCGGTTCGGTTTGGCCGGTGCGTCGCGTCTCGGTGACGAGGCCGGAGAGGTGTTCGACGGTCTTGCCGTAGTTCTCGACGGCCACGCGCAGGTGCGCTTCGACGAAGTTCCACGCTTTGGAGAGGTCGCCGTAGCGGAGGCGGTAGGCTTTGCGGCTGGCGCCGGCGTCGTCCTCGATGGTGGTCTCTTCGAGCAGGTCGATGCCTTTGAGCTTGTTGAGGTGGCGGTAGACGGTGGGCCGGCTGGTGTCGAGGAAGCCTTCGAGGCCCTCGACGGTCCACGGCTTTTCCGGGTGGAGGAGGAAGGCGTCGTAGAAGAGGCGGAAGGGGATCGAGCCGTCGGAGTTCGGGGCGAGGTATCCGATCTGCGCCAGGAATTCGCGTGTCAGGCGGCGTGGGTCGTTCTCTCCGGTCATCGGGGTGTTGTTGACGACTTGTAGTTCGAATCCCATGGGTCGGCACCGTCCGCCGTTCGTCGGCGTGGACCGCCGACGGTTGGCTTTGTGACGGTGTTCCGGAGTCGTTGTTGCGACTTAAGCGTGTCGAAAGCAACCAGCTACGATTTGGGCCGACTGTGGCGTCGTGGCTTGCGGCGGGGTTGGCCGGCCTCGTCCGGTTCGAGGAGTTCGACCAGCATCGTGTGGTCGCTCATGGGTGTGATGTGGGCGCGTTGGCCTGCGTGGATGCCCATGACGCGCTGGAGGTCTTTCGGGAAGTAGACGCCGATGCCGCTTCCGCCGACGCGGCTGACGGAGGCTTCGTAATTGGCGGTTGGCCGGGCGTTGCGATGCTGTTCGATGAGTTGGACGCTCCGGGAGTCGAAGCCTGTGTTTCCGCATTCTGTGCACCGGTAGCCGCTGAGGCCCCCGACGACGAGGAGCAGGCCCGGGCGCGGCTCTTGGTAGACGAGGTCGTGGCTGGCCACCATGGCCTCTTCCCTGCACGTCGGACACCGGATCGGCGGGCCGCCGAGCGGGACGGTCCACGTGCCCGTACGCCGGCGCGTTTCCTCAATCATCTCGTCGGTAATTTCCGGGATGTCGTCCGGCCCTTCGTGCTCAGTCACGATGCATCCACCTCGTACGCCGTGATGACGTAAATCGCCCGGCTCCCGTTGGCGTCGACGATTTCGAACACGGCCTTGAACTGTCTTCTTCCGTAGTGGCAGAACGCGTTGAATCGCGTGTGCGTGCCGCGCGCGTCGTGATCAAACCGATACGCGCCGTGACGAAGGACGGCCTCGACAATCTAGCGGTTGATTTCGACGTGGCCTTTCGATTTGATGTAGGGGATGTTGTGGATGACGTAGCCGGAAGCCAGCATCCGGTGCACGTCGGCGCGAAGTGCCCGCAAGTCATCATATCGATATGGTGACTCGTGGTTCATACGTTTTTTCTCCGTTATTTTGACGTAGCTGGCCGGAAGAGATGGTCTGGTTTTGGCGGCCGCTCGTCATAAGAAGCTTGGAAATCACGTTTGCATGACCCGAGTCCGATCAGCGTCGGTGGGCGGTGAGGACGCGGAATGATTCGCCCATGGCGTCGGGGTGGAAGAGGTGTTTGGCGCGCATCAGGCGGCGCATGCGTTCGAAGGGGTCCTGGCGGTCGGCCTGGGTGGCGGCCATGCGGTCGGCCAGGCCGTTGTCGATGAGGAACTGGGCTTGGGTGCACAGTGCGTCGACCTGGAAGCCGTGGTCTTGGAGGGTGTCGGTGAGGCTGGTGAAGTTGACGTGGGCGGTGAGGTCCTTGCGGCCGAGGTCCTCGTAGTAGGCGCGGTCGGTGCCGTGGCGGCGGTGGCAGGCGAGGGTTCCGTTGGGGAACCGGTCGTGGGCGTAGAGGCGTTCGGCTTGGTCGCCGTAGTCGACGAGGACGACGGTGGCGGGGTCGCCGAGCCGGGCGAGGATGCGTTGCAGCAGGCGGGGTGCTTCGAGGCAGGCTTCGGCGGTCTGGCCGGCCCGCAGGCGGACATCTTGGGATTCGAAGTGTTCGACGAGGTCGTCGGGCGCGTCGACGAGGAGTTCTTCGAAGCGTCCGCGGACGTATCGGACGCGGATCTCCATGAGGTGGTCGCCTTGCATGACGCGGCGGACGGG
>CAZXJU010000067.1:0-9374 GCA_964641035.1 uncultured Halobacteriales archaeon
ATCAGTGTGATCGTCGTGGTGCCCACTCGTCGCATGTCCCTGGTGACTCCACGTCACCGGGGTCGTGCGGCCTCATAGGCTTTTTGCCTCTCGAGAGCCCGGAAGGGGAGAAGGGGCCCGTCCCGCCGCGTGGGGGTGGTGGGTGCGGGTGGGTGCGGTCGGCGGCGGGACGGGACGGAGGGAGGGAACTCGACGGCCGCGTGGGGTGCGGCCGCGTCCCCGTTCAGCGGTACATCTAGCTGACGACGATCGTGTACCCGGTCATCGTGTCCGGGTGTTCGCCGCAGTGGTAGGTGAACTCGCCCGGCTCCGTGAACACGACCGGTTCGGACGTGTCGCCCGGTTCGAGCGTCACGGTCGCCCATGTGAACGACTGGCCGTCGTCGGAGACGGAGGAGTGCGCCGCGGTGTCGCCGGTGTTGTTCCAGACGACCGCGTCGCCCACGTTGATCTCGAGCGTCGCAGGCTCCCACGAGCTGAAGGCGCCGTCGCCCACCACGGCGTTCGGCTCGATCGTCACCTCGTGCACGGTGCCGACCCCGACGACCTCGACCGTGAACTCTTCGCTGAAATGGTCGTTGCCGTCGATGAACGCGTGCGCACGCAGGTAGTACGTGTCCGCCTGGTCGAAGGTCAGGTTCGTGGAGAACTCGGCGGGGATTGTCCCCGTGTGCGCGCTGGACGTGTTGCCGTACTCCTGCGGGGAGTCCGGGTCCGAGACGCTCTGGTTGGACCAGTAGACGGACGTCTCGGTCACGTTGAACTCGCCGCTGACGCCCGGATCGACGCGCCAGGTGACGTTGAACGCCTCCGACGCGTTGGCCGTCGACGGCGGACTCGCCGTGAATTCGACGGTCGGGTTCAACGTCTGGTTTCCGTCGCCGTCGCCGTTGGGCGACGGGCTTGCGTCGCCGGAGTCGCCACCGTCGTCGCCGAGGCAGCCGGCCACGGCGACCATCGGCAGGAGCAGCGCGAGTAGGATCGTCTTCCATTGCATCGTGTGTCGCCTCACTACGAAAAACATGCCGCATGGGGTCTTAACCCACTTTGGGCACGATTTTCGAAACGTATCCGCCGCCCACCTAGCCTTTATAAGCGACGCGGGGTGTCGGGCGCCCCGTGCCGACCCATGTGGTCCTCGATGCGAACGCGCTGATCATGCCGTTCGAGCGGCGCGTCCGGCTCGACCCGGAGCTGACGCGCCTTCTCGGGTCGTACGAGCCCGTCGTCCCGGAGAGCGTCCTGAAGGAGCTGGCGACGCTGGCCGCCACCGGAAAAGGCGCCACGGCACGCAACGCCAAGGCGGCGCTGACCTTGGCGACGCGGTACAAGTTCGTCGACGCGAAGAAGCGCGGCGACGCGGGCGTCCTGGAGGTCGCGCGCGCCCTGGACGCCATCCTTTTGACCAACGACAAGGAGTTGCGTGGCCTTGCGCGCTCCGAGGGCCTGCGGACGATCTACCTGCGCGGCAAGGGGCACCTGGAGTTCGACGACCCGGCCGACACCCACTGACCATACGCTTATAAGCTCCGACGTGCGCTGGGGTCCCATGGCCCGATCAGTGTATCAAGTAGGGACGCGGGTGGTCACACCCGAGGCGACGTATGACTTCGACCAGCCCGCGGACGCCTCCCGGTTCCAAGAGGTGTTCCGCGACGTCTTCGCGGAGGAGGACCGCGCGGTGCGGTCCCTCCGAGTCTACAACGCCCACCTGGAGGCGCTCTTGGGGGGCGCGAACTACGAGTCGCGCGGCCCAGTGGCCGCGATCGACCCGGCCGTCGACGAGATCCCCAAGAAGACGGTAGCGGCCACGCGTTAGGTTCGTCGGGCTTCGCGCAGGTGGGCGTCGATTCCCCGGTCGAAACACAGCACGTGGGCGTCTTCGGCCAGGGCCTGCGCGACGACGGCCGCGTCGACCCAGCTCAGGCGACCACCGTCGGCGGTGAACCGGCGGGCGATCTCGTCGGCCGGGCGGTTCGGGACCAATGTGACGTGCGGCTTGGCGCGGATCGTCTTCCAGAGCCGTCGCGCGGGGTCGAACCCGAAACGCTTGTGCGTGACGCCCACCGTCTCCGCGGCCACCTCGGGAAGCAGTTGAATCGGCTCCGGGTCGGCGAGCCAGCCGAGCGCGTCGGCGCGCCGAGGATCGTTGCCGTCGAACAACGCCATCAGGAAGCTGGTGTCGGCGACGCGGGTCACGCCCATTCCTCCTCGTCATGGTCGACGCTGATGGAGCCGTGCTCGAAGAGCGGTTGGACGTCGGACACGTCGACCCGCTGGCCGGGCCGGGCCTTGACGTCGACGACGACCTCCTCGCCCTCGTGTAGGCCGGCTTCTTCGACCTCGCGTTTCGTCAGGCGGATGCCGTAGCTGTTTCCCCAGCGGAGGATTTTCGCAATCATGGCGTTATACGTATTGGATAATTCATGTATTTGTGCATGTTGGTAACCACGTTTGCCCATCCGGCGCATCACCGCGCGACGGCCGGCACGCCGCCGCGGTCGACCCGGCTGCAACAACGCTTATCACCTGAATCCCGTCAGACTCACTGTTGGGAATGTTGTCCCACTTCCGAATTCACCTGAGCGTGGCCCTAGTCGCCATGCTCCTCGCGGCGCCGGTCGCCTTCTCCGACGCCGCACCCCACGCGCGCGCCGACGACCACCCGTGGTTCCAGTCGGCCGAGGACCCGACCGCCGCCCGCGAGGCCCTGGCCGACCACCCCGACAAGGTCCCGCCCGAGTTCCACGAGCGCCTCCAACACGCCCTGCCCGACGGCACCCTGCGCGTCATGGTGGCCCTGACCGACCGCGACCCGGCGACCGAGGCGTTCGCCCAGCGGCACTCCGTCGTCCTCGACTGGTACGGCGACGCGCCCCGGTACCTCGCGCGGATCACCCCGGACCAGCTCGCGCCGCTCCTGTCGTACCCTGCCGTCGCCTTCGTGGAACCCGACTACCCGCTCACGCACTTCTTGGCCGAGAGCGTCCTCGACATCGCCGCCCGCGCCGCGAGCCCCGGCGCAGGCCACGGAATCTGGAGCTTCGACCCGGCGGCCGGCCCGATGGGCGCCCTCCGCTCCGAGCATCCCTCGTTCCACACGCCGTTGACGGGCGCCGGCGTCACCGTCGCCGTCATCGACGGCGGCGTCGACAAGACCCACCGGGACTTCGGCGGATGGGACTGCGCCGCCGGCGCGTACGCCGCGTGCGACACCCGGATCCGCGCCAGCGTCGCGGTCGACCAGGTCGTCGACACCGGCGGACTCTACGGCGACACGCTTCCCACCACGGACCTGGCCGGCGGCCATGGCACGCACGTGGCCGGCACCGTCCTCGGCAACGGATACTACGTGCGCGACGGCGACCCCGACGACCGGTACGGCGGCGACGGCGTCCCGATCGGCGTGGCGCCCGAGGCCGCGCTCGTCATGGTCAAGAACGGCGAATTGATCTGGGCGGGCCTCTCCACCGGCGCCCTGCAATGGACGCTCGACCACGCCGAGGAGTACGACATCCGTGTCACCACGAACAGTTGGGGCTGCGTCGGCGGCTGCAGCTTCAGCCCGACAAGCGCCACCGCCCGGGTCCTCGAGGACCTCTACCACGCCGGCGTCGTGAACGTCTTCGCCGTCGGAAACGACGGCGGGTCCGGCTCCGGCGCCGAGTTCAGCGGCTACGCCCAATCGCCCTACGTCGTCGGCGTGGCCAACTACGACGACGCGACCGGAAAGCTCGCCGAGTCCTCCAGCCGCGGCAGCCGGGACGGCGCCAACTCGCTGGCCGACCCGGCCGCGTGGACGCCGGAGTCCGAGGACGCAACCGGCGTCCGACGTCCCGACGTGGCCGCGCCCGGCACGTCCATCTGGGCGGCGGCCTCGCTCACCGGCGGCGCGGCATCCGGGGCGCCCCGCGTGGCCACCAGCGACGTGACCGGCGGCGGCTCCCTCTGCTGCACGGTCCCGTACCGCACCATGACCGGCACCTCCATGGCCGCACCGCACGTAAGCGGCGTCGTGGCGCTGCTGGTCGACGCGTGCGCCCAAGCGGCCCCCGTCGATCTGATGCGCGCCGTCTACGCCGGCGCCGACGCCGACCGCGTCCGCCAGACCACTGGCGGCGCGACCGCCGAACCGTTCGAAGTCGGCTACGGCGGCCTGGACGCGCGCGCCAGCCTCGACTGGCTTCTCGACCAGACCGTCTGCGGCGGCACCCAAGACGCCACATCCGACGACGGGGCGTCGGAGCCGGCCGCGTCTTCCACCGGTTCGTCCGGCGCCGGCGGGAACCAGTCCGGCGGCGACCCGCCCGCCTCCGACAACCAGACCAAGCCCTCTCCTTCGCCTTCGCCCGACCCGACGCCGGACGACGAGCCGGCGGCGCCCGGCCCGTCGCCCGAAAACGACACCGTCGGCGCCGCCATGGGCGCCGACGGCCTCGGCGAGGCCCCATCCGCGGGTGTCCTGCTCGTGTTGGCCGCCGCGGCCGTGGCCCTCCTCGGCCTGCGCCGCCGCCGGGCCTAGTGCACCGCCGGGATCCGCCACGCTGCCTGCCGGTCCCACGAGCACGTGGCGCGGTGGGCTGGTGACCGCGTTTGCCCCCTGAACTGCCGTTTCCTCTCCAGAGATTGCCCAAACCTGGGCAACGCTTTTATGGCCAGACCGACGCTGCCGGGCTCGTGGTGGTGCGTGCGTGGCGCGCCGCACGAATGGTGGTTTCGTGAAAACGCGTGTATTGGCCGTTACGCTTGCGCTTGCATTGCTGACCGGGTTGCCCACCGTCTGGGGCAACCACCAGACCGGGAACCCCGAGTGCGACCCGTCGAACTTCGACACATCGCCGCGGTTCACCGACGGCTGCTACCACCAAGGCGTCTGGTACTCCCCGGACACGCACGACTACGACGTCCTCATTTTCCCGCCGACCTCGGCCAACGAACTGCGCGACTGGCAGCTCATCGAACAGTCCTTGGACAACTGGGAGCTCGGCATCAAGGCGCTGGGCGCCGACTGGCTGACCGACGGCCTGGCCATCAACGACTACACCGTCGGCAAGGAGTTCGTGCCGCCGGACGCCCTGGCCGACCCGGAGGTCGTCGTCGCGCTGCACGCCGGCGCCGTGCCGCTGGTCGGCTACCTGGGCCTCGCCGTATACTTCGCCGGATTCTGCCACGGCGTCGGCCTGTCCGCCGACCTCGGACCGATCGACGCGACGACCGACCTCAGCACGCTCTCGACGTGGCATCAGCACCCTGGCTCGCCGTACGGGCACGCGATGGCCTCCTGCGAGGGCGGCGGCCACGTCTGCACCGTCACCAACGCTGCCCCCCTGGCCGTCGACAACGCCAACGACCGCCGCGTCCACTTCGACCTGATCAGCCACGAGATCGGCCACTGCCTGACGCTCGGCCACGTGGGCGACGCGACGACCGAGAGCCTCGACGATTCCGACGCGTACCCCGAACACGACATCATGAGCTACGCGTCCGACGGGCACCACGCGTCGACGATGCACTGCCCGTCGACGCTTAACGTGCGGACCATCGAGGCTGCCTTCTCGAACCTCCTTGGCCAGGGCGGCTCGACGAACAACCAGGTCCAGCACGACGGCAACGCCGTCTACAGCCACATGCACCCGGACGACTGGTCGACGTACGACTGCGTGCAGTCCGAGGCGACGTTCACGGACGCCGAATGGCTCACCACGTTCAACCCGACGGCCGAGGACCAGGACGAGGAGCCCGACGTCTCCGGCGACCCGACCGTGACGGTCACCTCGCCGTCCGACGGCGCCAGCGTGTCCGCCGACGTCGTCGCCGTCACCGGCGACGTCGACCGCCAATCGAGCGGCAGCGGCTCCGGCACCGAGCCCGGTCCGCTCCCGGCACCCGACGGGTCGATCACCGGCGCGTTCTTCGCATACAACGAAGGCGGCGTCGGCGCCTCCAACATCGTCGCGCTGATCACGGCCATCATCGGCGACCCGGTACCGAAGTACCTCGCTGGAGAGACCGTCTCGCTATCCTCCCGTTCCACCGAAGGCGGCGGCATCACGCCGGCCGCGGACGTGGAATTCTTCCTCTTCGACGAGGACGGCGTGCTCGTCCACGGGCCGGTTGCCGCACCGGGCGCCATCGACACCGACCCGGTCTCGGGCGCCCAGACGGCGCGCTTCGACCCACCGGACCTCACCATCCCGCTCGACTGGTCCGGCCGCTTCTACATGGCGTACCAGGCGCACATGGGCGGCGACGCCGGCGACGTGTGGATCCAGGACGACAGCATCAACGACCCCAGCGGTCTCAAACCGATCGACGTGGTCGGAACCACCGGTGGTCCGACGGGTGCCGGCACGGCCGGCAGCATCGACCTTGGGCAAGGCGGCGACGTCTCCCTCTTCTTCCATTCCAGCACACAGGATGAGACGCCGGCCGGCACCTGGGGCGGCGCCCGGGACGCGCTGGTCGACAATGCGCCCGCGACGATCGACGCGTCGCCGCCGGCCAACGACCACCCGGCCGTATTCGTGAGCCACTCGGGGGGCGACACGATCCTGCCCAACCCGTTCACGGCCGCCGGCGTCGTCTCCGCCGACGGCCTAATCGGTGACGGCGACCCGGCCACCGACGACGCCATCGTGGTCAACGCATGCCTCGCCGAGACGACCCAGACCGCATTCGTGCCGCGCGTCCTCGTGCGCGTCTTCGTAGACGACACGCTCGTCGCCCAACGGCTGTCGAACGACCTGCTGATTCCCGCCAACGTGCCCACCTGCATTCAGGTGGACGCGGTGGTCGGCCAACGGATCGACGACCAGGTCCCCGAAAACAACGGTCCCCTAGGCCTGGCGCTCGACGCGGACGGCAACCTGCCGGTCGCCGCCGGCTCGGAGGTCCGCGTCGCCGTCGACGTGGATACCTTCTTGGGCGGTCCCGTCTGGCAGTTCTACTACGACAGCCCCGGCTTCCCCGCCGGGATGACCGTGCCCACGGCGAACGTCGAATTCGCCGCCGACGCCGGCGGCCCGTACTCCGGCGCGGTCAACGAAGCGATCACGATCGACGGCGCGACCGCGACCGGCGGAACGGAGCCGTACACGTTCGACTGGGACCTCGATGACGACGGCGTGTACGAGACGCTGGACACGGCCGCGCCGACGTTCGAACGCGACGCGGCCGGCACGTATACGATCGGCCTGCGGGTCACGGACGCCTCCTCGGCCACGGCGACCGACACGGCGACCGTCACCGTCTCGGACGGGCCCCAAGGCGAACGCGTCGAGATCCTCGTCGACGGGACGCTGCACGACGTGCAGCCGGTCGACACGAGCGCGTCGTCAACGGATTCCTGGTCCGGCGAAGCGGACCTCACCGGCCTGACCGGCGAGCACACGATTACCGCCGACTGGTACGACGCGGACGGCGCCCTGTTGGACACGGATTCCGTGACGCTGACGGTGCGTGATGACACGCCGAACGCGGCGCCGACGGCGCACATCGAAGGCCCCGACCGGGCGCCTGCCGGCACGGAGGTCACGTTCGACGGGTCCGGTTCGACCGACGCGGACGGGACGATCGTCGAGTGGCGTTGGGACATGGGCGACGGCACGATCCTCTTCGGAGAGACGGTGACGCATTCGTACTCGACGCCCGGCAAGATGGATGTCGAGTTGACGGTGACCGACGACGACGGGGCCACCGGCCAGGCGACGCACCGGCACGTGGTGCAGGGCGGCGGGCCGACGGGGTAGGTCGCCCGAGCACGTGGCCGGCCGTAGGCGATGGGGGTACCGACGGCCGCGGCGGCCGGTCCACCGGGCCACCGCGGACTCTGCGTCAAGCCCACATAGATAACGCTTAAATGGATGCATGTGGCGGTGGGTTTGGGACTGGTGGTGGCAATCCTCTTTCCGACCCGTGCTAGTCAGGCCGCGCGCCGCGGATTTCTCGCGGTAAGCGTCGTGCTCTTGCTGACTTCGCTTCTCGCGACGGGCGTTCCGGCCCAGGAGAACGCGTTGACGGACGGGTCGATGGGCGCGATTTCCGGCCAGAAGTTCGACGATCTGAACGGGAACGGCCACCACGAAGCGAACGAGCCCGGCCTGGACGGCTGGACGATCGAGCTGCGTGATTCCCAAGGGCAGCTTGTCAGGTCCACGACCACAACGTCCGAGGACACGGACGGCGACGGGTCGATCGACCCCGCCACCGAGAAGGGGTTGTACACCTTCACCGGCGTGGCATCCGGCTCGTACGAGGTCCACGAGGTCCCACAGGCGGGATGGACGCAGACGCATCCGGCCGGCACCGGGCATCCGGTCACTCTGGATGCGGGGGAGCACGTCACGGAGGTCGATTTCGGCAACTTCCAAAACGTCATGCTCTGCGGCACAAGCCACGAGGACATCGACGGCGACGGCGAAATCGGGGGGTCCGACCCGGGGCTCGCCGGTTGGACGATGACGCTCGACCTCCACAACGACGGGGTCGACGACGGCCTGACGGAGGTCACGGACTCGAACGGCGGATACTGCTTCACGGACGTCGGCCCAGGCCGCCATCGGATCTCCGAGGAGGACCGGGCGGGGTGGACCCAGACGTTCGGGGGCGGCTTCCGCGTCGGGGACACAGGGCAAGGCTCCGGCGCGGTGATCGTCGACGGGGGCGACCGGGAAGAGCACGGCCGGTTCGGCGACTGCGATTTCGATGCCTCGACGCCGCAGGAGAACTGCGACGGGTGGAAGTTCATCGAGCAGTCGCTCGAGTTCCTGCATCTGAACGCGAAGAACGGGCAGAACGGGTTCCTCGTCGCCGGGGCGACGGGAAACGCGGAGTCAGCCGCCGAGAGCGCCGGCAGCAGTCTGGGGATCCCCGTGACCGTCGCCTCCGGCGAGACGCTGTCCAACGTGGCGTTTGACGCGTACGCCGTCCTCTACGTCCCGACGATCCATTGCCAGACGTCGGGAGGAGTCTCGTCGGGGGACGTGGCGACGTTGGAGGCCCGCAAAGGCGAGATCCAGGACTTCGTGAACCTCGGCGGCAGCCTGTTCGCCCTGACCCATTACTGTGGGTCCTCGCAAACACCGCCGCCGCTTACCTGGCTGGAGCTGCCGGAGCCGTTTACCATCGACGCCATCGGCGGCTCCAAGAACGGGGTCCAGGACTGCCAGTCCGGCGAGTCGACGAGCGACCAGGTCATCCAGCCCGCCATGGTGGCCGGTGGGTTCACGCTCACGGAAGAGGACCTGCGGCGCGGCACGCCTCTTCACAATGAGTTCGTCGGACCGGCCGGATTCAACGGGCTCGACCCGTTCGTCAAGAACGCGTGCGGCGAGATCGTGACGCTAGGGACGGCCGCAGGTTCCGCCGGCATCGGA
>CAZXJU010000068.1:0-6225 GCA_964641035.1 uncultured Halobacteriales archaeon
GTTTCGTCTTAAGCTCGTGCGGGGTCACGTTCACCGCGCACTTCTTGCAGAGGTACACCCAGCCTCCCTGGTAGTTGAACTGGACAACGTCGGTAGCGGCCACGACGTCACCGCACCAGATGCATTGCTGGCTATCCGTATCGGTCATCGAAGCGCCCGACGTGGCATGTGCCTTTATTCTTTCGGTCGCCGGCGCTGCGCGGGGGAAAGCTTCAAGCCGGCAGCCGCGTCCGGCGGAATGGCATGCTGGGCGTCCGCGTCATCCTCGTCGAGCCGAAGTACGACGGCAACGTGGGCGCCGTCGCGCGCATCTGCCAGAACTTCGAGGCCGACGAACTCGTGCTGGTGAACCCGCCCAAGTTCGGGGACCACGCGTTCGAGCGGGCGGTCCACGCCAAGCCGTTCCTTTTGGACGCCCCACACGTCGACACGTTCGAAGAGGCGATTGACGGCGTCGACTACTTGATCGGCACGACGGCGAAGGTCCCCCGCAGCGACAAGCTGTTCCTGCGCAACCCGGTCGACGCGCGGGACGTGCCCGGCATGTTGGAGGACCGCGAAGGTCTGATCGGCGTCGCGTTCGGGCGCGAGGACTTCGGCCTGTTGAACCCGGAGCTGGAGAAGTGCGACCTCACGGTCACGATCCCGACCTCACACGACTATCGGAGCCTCAACCTGTCGCACGCGGTCGCCGTGGTTCTCTACGAACTCTACGTCGCCCGCCAGAACGGCCCGTTCAAGACGACGCGCCGGATGGACGGCACGATGCGCGACAACCTCTACGCGATGTGGGACCTCTACATCGACGCGTTGGGTCTGCCCGACCACAAGAGGAAGATCAGCCGGCGCGTCGTCCGCAAGCTGTTGGGACGTGCGGTCCCGTCGTCGTGGGAGTTCTACGTCGTGATGGGGTTGTTGAAACGCGGCCTGAAACGGATGGGAGAACCGGTCCCGGACGGCGAAGGCGCCGACCACGAGTTCGACCTGCCGGAGAACTGGGAGGACGAACTGCGCGACCTACTCCTCGAGTGACATGTCGAACTCGGTGAGTACACCGCTGATGACCTCTGCCGCGTGGAGCTTGTTGGCGCCTTCGAGCACCTCGGCGCGGTTCACGAACGCGTCCTGCCCGTACGCCCGGCTCCGCCATTCCTGGTGGTACTGGGTCAAGTGCCGGGTGGCGAACCAAATTCCGCCGCATTCGGGACACGCCTCGGCGGCCAGGCCGCTGAGGTCGATCTGACGCATCTCGGTGCCACACTTGGGACACGACCCGCCCGATCCCGCCTCCTGGGTCAACTGCTGGATCCGTTGGGTCGTCCGCTCCTCCACGAGGTACCGAAGCTTCTCCGATTCGACGAACGAGCCGTGGTCTTCCGTGCACCGCGCGAGTCCAAGGTTCATCTTCCCTTTCTCTTCGATGAGCCCGGTACTGCAAATCGGACACGCCATGGCCACGACTCTCCCCAGAGGCTTGATGAGTGTGCGGGGAGGTGAAAAGGATTTGCCCCGCTTGGGGCGGTCACGGAAGATGCGCCCGAATCCGTCCGACGTCCCGGCCGGCGTGGTTCCGGATCACGGGTGCCAAGTCTTCCTTGACGAGGGAGGGCAGATCCGCGGGCAGGGCCCCCAGCCGTTGGAGGACGGCCCCCAGGGCCGGGCCGACGGCGCGGCTCGCCCCGTCGGCGACCTTTACGGCGACGCCGAGCCCGACGTCGACCAACGCCGCGCCGTAGCAGGCCTCCGCGCCCGCCTTGACGACGAGGCGGCCGTCGGTTGCACGCATGAGTTTCGTGTCGAGACGGTCGTCGCCGGCGACCATCTCCGGATGCGCCTGCATCGCCCGGCGAATCCGGGCGAGCGCCGACGCGCGCGCGTCCTCGCCGTCGGCGGCGGCCAGCACCGCGAAGGCGCGTGCGGCCGCCCCCACCGACGTTGCGAACGTCGGCACGCCACACCCATCGACGCCCATGCGTACGTCGGCCGGATCCAGTCCGCACGCCCACGCGACATGACCGAGGATCTCCTGCTGGACCGGGTGGCCCACGTCGAGGTAGCCGTCCGTGTGCCACCCCTTGAAGACCGAGGCCGCCAACATGCCGGCGTGCTTGCCGCTGCAGTTGTGGTGCAACGGCGTGTGGTCGTCGCCGAGCGTCTTGGCGGTCGGTTTGTGGAACGGCGGGTGGTGGCCGCAGGCGAGCGCCGATTCGTCCAGGCCCGCCGCTTCGAGGAGGCGCCGGGCGGCGTCGACATGGACGTCTTGGCCGTTGTGGCTGCCGGCGACGAGCGCCAATTGGGCGTCGGAGACGGCGAAGGCGTCGGCGGCGCCGCTGGTGACCAACGGCATCGCCTGGAACGGTTTCGCCGCCGAACGCAAGAACGTGACGAGGCCGGCGTCGCCCCACCGGGCGGTCAGCGTGCCATCGGGTCGGGCCACCGCCACGACGACGTCATGGCGGCTCTCGACGACGTCGCCTCGCAGGACGTCGACGTGCGCTGCCGGCCGCGGATCGGGCATGCCGTTCACGGCCCCACGATGGAGTGCACGTGGAACGGCCCTTCGACGCGGTATTTCAGCCGAATTTCCTCGTCGTACGCGTTGCCGTCGGAATCCTCCGGTGCCCAGAGCAGGCTCACGCCCTCGTCCTCGGTTGAGTCCTGCGTCCAGGTTCCGCTCAACGAGTTCCAGTGGCCCTCCTCGTGGTATTGCACCTCGCCACCTCGGTGCGTGTGGACGTCGAAGAAGATCTCCGTGGCGTCGTCGTTGAGGACCTCCCACGAGTAGCGCATGGTGCCGTTGTAATCCATGGCGAGGTTGATCTCGAAGAACTGGGTCGTGGGCGCCAGGACGACCGTGTCGGTCAGGAGCTGGATGTCCCCGTCCACCAGACGATGGACCGCGCTCAGGGTGAACGATTCGCTGACGGCGGCCTCCGACGTGACGACCACGGTCCATTCGCCCGGCCGCAGGTTCGGCCCGTCGACGACGTACTCGAGGCCGGTGTCACCCATGGCGGTCTTGTTGCCTTCGATCGGCTGGCCGGCGTCGTCCTCGACGCGTAAGTCCAGGGCCACGGCCGCTTGGCTCCACGTCAGCTCGATCGTCACCTGCCGGGTCCCGTTGAGGACCGTGAACCGCATCGCCTCGACCTCGCCGCCCATCAACGGCGTACCGCTGATCGTGCCGCCGGCGCGGTACGTTACGAACGTCTCGTTGACCACCAGGCCGCCGCCTTCACCGGCCACCATGTCGCCCATATCGTCGGCCGGCGCGATCGGCGTCATGCCGGCCACCGCCCCGAGGACGGTGGCGAGCATGATAGTGATGAAGCTCGTGATCGCGAACAGGGAGATCCGTGTCGGGCTCATCCCCAATTGTGGAAGCGGACTCATCTCCGGTTCCGGCGCCCGGGTCCGCCAGGTGACCCAGAGGGCCAAACCGACGCCGAGGACGAGGAACACGTGTTTGACGACCAGCACCTGGACCCAGAGGCTGGATTCGACCTGTTCGATGCCCGGATGGTCGCCCTGGTAGAGACGCATGAGGCCGCCGCCCCCATTGAGGACGATCCCGCTGACCGTGAACCAGTGCGCGAACGGAAGGATGGCAAGCCACTGGCCGCGATCGCCGGCGCTTTTGCGCAGGCGATGCGCGACGAGCACGTAGGCGACGATCCCGGCCGTAAACAGGAGCGCTCCAGTCGTGTGGAGCATGCTGCCGGTGAAGACGCCGATCTCGGAATCGATGAACCGCTGCAGGAAGTTGGCGTCAGCGGCGGTCTCGCCCCCCGGGTGGTGCATGGGGGCCGGGGCGTTGGGTACAGTCACCGGACCGCACGCTGCAACCCTGGCTAAAAAGGTGACGCCTACGACTCGCGGTTCGGGCGGAACTTGGTGCCGTAGCGCCACGCGCCCTGCATCGCGTAGATTCGGCGGAAGACCGGCTCGACCGGTTGCCCGATGGAGATCTGCTCCGGGTCCACGTCGGCGGCCAGGGCGGGGATCCGGGCGTCGCCATGGTCCTCCGGCGCGACGGCGAGGCTCGCGTACGAGCCCCACGCCTGGTGGAGGAAATCGAACTCGGTGGGGCCGCCGCCGGAAATCACTGTGAACGTGTGCACCCGTCCGTTCGTGACGAACCGGCGCGATTCGGCGGGTTTGCCGCACGTCGGGCACGCCGGGCGCGGCGGAAACCGGGCGTGCCCGTCGCCGCAGACGCCGAGCTGGGGACGATACCGGACGTCGTCGGAAGCGGCCCACGTGGCCGGAGGCACGTAGGCTCCCATCGGGGTCGTGTCCAACGCGGCGGCCTGGACGCGCGTCAACGTGTCGAGGCGATCCGGTTCCGCCACGAGTTCGTGCATCGCGGCCGGCTCGTGCGGCGCCGGCGCCGCGTCCTGGGAGCCGTCGAGGAAGGCGTCCGCGAACGACGAGTCGCCTTGGAAGAGCGCTGGCGCCGACGGGCGGACCGCCTGGACGTTGACGCCGACGTGGATCCCGTCGCGATCGCCTGGGGTCGCCTCGGACGCGAGGACGGCGCGCTGCGGCGCGCCGAGCACGGCGGCGCCGACCAGGCGGGCGTGGTGCGGCTCGTCGGTCCCCGCGATCCGGATCGTCGCCACGTCTTCCACCGAGAGGTCGGCCCGGGTCAGCAGGGCACGCACGGCTTCGACCGCGAGCGTCGCGTTGTCCTCGTCGACGTCGACGACGCGCAATGGGCCGTCGCCGGCCGGCACGCGTTTTCCGACGGCCTCGGACAGGGCGTCGCGGTCGATGACGAGCCGGGGAAGGTATCGTATCCGCATTCGAATCACCGCGTGAAGAGATGGACGGCGCAGCTTGCGCCGGACCCGCCGACGTTGTGCGTCAAGGCCCGTTCGGCGTCGGCGACCTGCCGGCCGCCTGCCTGACCACGGAGTTGGAGAAAGACCTCGACGGCCTGCGCGGCGCCGGTGGTGCCCAACGGGTGCCCCTTGGCCTTGAGGCCACCGCTCGGGTTGACGGGACGTTCGCCGTCGCGGGCGGTAGCGCCGGACGCCGTGTACGGGCCGCCTTTGCCCGGCGGGCAGAGCCCGAGGTCCTCCAGTGCGAGGATCTCCGCGATTGTGAAGCAGTCGTGCAGTTCGAGAAGGTCGACGTCGTTGGCGCCGAAGCCGGCGTCGTCGGCGGCCTGCCGCGAAGCGGCCTTCGTGGCCGGGATGGTCGTCATGGAGGCGCGTTCGTAGGCCGCCAGGCGGTCGGAGCTGGCGCCCGAACCGGCGACCCAGACGGGCGTATCCGTGGCGTTCCGGGCCACGTCGTCGGCGGCCAGGAGGAGGCAGGCCGCGCCGTCGGTCGTGGCGCAACAGTCGAAGAGTTTGAGGGGGGCGGCCACGGGCGGCGACGAGAGCACCTTGTCGATGTCGACCGCCTTCTGGAACTGGGCCTTCGGGTTGAGCGCGCCGTTGGCGTGGTTCTTTACGGCCACGTGCGCCAGGTGCTCCTCGGTGGTGCCGTGCTCGTGCATGTGGCGGCGTGCCATCTGGGCGTAGACGCCGGGGAAGGTGAGGCCGGCGGTGCGTTCCCATTCCGTGTCGCCGCTGACGCCAAGCCAGTAGCGTTGATGGTCGCGCGACAGGTCGTTCATCTTCTCGACGCCGGCCACGAGGGCGACGTCGATGGTGCCGCTGCGGATGGCCATGTAGGCGTCTCGCAATGCGAACCCCGAGGAGGCGCACGCGTTCTCCACGCGACGCGCGGGCACGCCGGCGACGCCGGTGGCCTCGGCGACGAACGGGCCGAGGTTTCCGAGTTGGAAGCCGCCGACGCCGAGGTTTCCGACGAACGCCTCGTCCACGTCGTCGGGGCCGAGGTCGCCGTCGATGCTGTCGAGGCAATCGCGCCACGCTTCGGCCACCAGTTCGCGCGGCGTCTCCTCGCGGACGCCGAAACGGCCCATGCCGGCCCCGACCAGGGCGACGCGGCGTGCCATGGACGGCGGCATGGGCCACCGCCTTTTAGGCTTCGTCCGCCGGGCGACGGGCTATGAAGCCGACCCCACCCGATTATTAGAGGAAGTGAAAATGTTATTAAGAGGGTGTGCTTCGCCGGCGTGAACATGGCCGAAGTATGGGTCTCCGTCCTGCTCAGCGTCGCCGTCATCAGCCTGATCAGCCTCGCCGGCGCCGCCACGCTCGCCTTCACGTCGCTGCGCCGCCACCGCGTGATGATCATCCTGGTCGCTCT
>CAZXJU010000068.1:6325-9089 GCA_964641035.1 uncultured Halobacteriales archaeon
CGCTCGCCTTCACGTCGCTGCGCCGCCACCGCGTGATGATCATCCTGGTCGCTCTTGCCGCAGGGACGCTCTTAGGCGACAGCATCCTCCACCTGCTCCCGGAGGCGCTGGAGGCATGGGAGCCGACCGCCGCCGACGAGGAACACGGCCACGCGTTCCCGATCCAACTCGGCCTCCTGATCCTCGGCGGGTTCTTCCTCTTCTTCCTCCTCGAGGTCGGCCTGCGGTGGGGGCACGCCCACGGCGAACCGGAACACGCGCCCGGCCACGAACCGGCCCGCGCCTCCATCCAACCGTTCGGATGGCTCAACCTCGTCGGCGACGCCGTGCACAACTTCGTCGACGGCGTCCTCATCGCCGTCGCCTTCATCGCCAACCCGGCCACCGGCATCGCAACCGCCGTCGCCGTCGGATTCCACGAACTGCCGCAAGAACTCGGCGACTTCGGCGTCCTCGTCCGCAGCGGCATGCGGCCCGCGCGCGCCCTCATGTACAACCTCCTTTCGGCGCTTCTCGCCTTCGTAGGCGCCGGCCTAGTGCTCCTCATCGGCCTGCCCGACGACCTGGTGGCGGCGTACGCGCTCCCGCTGATCGCCGGCGGGTTCATCTACATCGCCGCGGCCGACCTCATCCCGGAACTGCACCACCACAGTGGCGCCCGCGAAGCGACCATGGTGTTCCTGGCGATGATCATCGGCGTGCTCAGCATGGCCGCCCTGTTGGCGTTCGAGGCCTGAGGAACCCCTTCTTGACCCCTCCCCCGTTCGTTTAAATAGACCATCGCCGGGAACAGAGGGGTATGCGTGTCCTCAGCGTCGCCGTCAGCCTGCTCCTGGTCGTCTTAGCCGGCTGCGTATCCGACCCAGGCCCGTCCGACGACTCCGACGATCAGGACGGCCACGACGACGTCCACCGGATGGCGCCCCCGTTCCCCGCGGCCAACGCGCAGCTCGCATCCCACCCGGCCTACGGCTGGCCGACGCTCGACGGCGTCGTACGCGGCGACGCATCGTATGGTGCGGCCGAATGGCGTCCACTGGATTACAAGGCGCTCCCCGATCCAATCACCGGTCTCGAGCACCTGGGCCACGCCGACGGCCTCAACGCCGGCGCCGGCATCGCCGTATACGGCCACTACGCCATCGTGCCCGCCAACGGACAACCGGGCGCCGTCGTCGACCTGTCGGACCCCGGCGCCCCGAAGAAGGTCGCCGGGTTCGAGCAAGGCACACGGGACGCCGATTTCCTCGTCTACCCGGACGGCCGCGTGCTGGTCGTCATGGCCACCAGCGGCGCTGCCGTACCGCTGTTGGACGTGACCGACCCGGAGAACCCGGAACTCGTCTCCGTGATCACGATGCCGCGCGGCACGCACAACATCGCCATCGTGCCCGGCACACCAATCCTCTACAATTCGAACAGCGACGGCGCCGGATTGGACCCCACCGAGCCCTCCGGCGGCACGGAGATCTACGACCTTAGCGACCCGGAGAACCCGCGGCTCATCCAAGACTGGGCCAACGGGTACGGCTGCCACGACATCACCTTCCACATCGATCCGGCCGCCGACAAGTACCGTGCGTACTGCGCCGGCATCGAGGCGTCCCAGGTGTGGGACATCGCGGACCCAAGCGACCCCAAGGTCGTGGTCACGGTGCCCGTCCACCATGGCGACCCCGACCTGCCCTCGACCAGCGTCCCGCTTGTCTTCTTCAGCCACCTGGCGATGACCAACCACGACGCGACGCTGCTCATCGTCGGCGACGAGACCGGCGGCGGCTTGTTGGCCGCATGCGACGCCTACGTCCACCAGGACGACGTGACGGCCAGCGGACCGTTCGGCAACCTGTACTTCTATGACATCTCGAACGAGGAGGAGCCGCAGCTGCTGAGTTTCTTGAGCCCGCCGAGCCACCTCATCCAGTTCCCCGACGGCGCGACGCCGACCGCCGGATGCACCGCGCACTTCGGCCGGCTCGTCGAAGACCGGCCGCTGCTCCTGATGGCATTCTACGGGGCGGGCATCCTGCTGATCGACTTCTCGGACCCGGCCGCGCCGTTCATCGCCGACCAGTGGAACCCGGGCACGAACACGTGGGACGTGTGGTACTACCAAGGGTACGCCGTGACCGGCGACCTGGAACGTGGACTCGACGTGCTGACGTTCCGCTAGGCGTTGATCGCGGCCTGGACCGCCTCTTGATCGGCGCGCGACCACTCCACGTCGGCGGCCTCCATGTTCTCCTCCACCTGTTCGACCGTCTTGCAGCCGGGGATGACGGTGCCGACCTCGGGCCGGCTCGCGGCGAACGCGACCGCCGCCTGCGCCAGCGTCCGGTCCTCACCGGCCAGACGCTCCTCGAGTTCTGCCGCCAGCGTCGCCCGTTGGCGACGATACGACTCGGGCCAGCTGGAGCGGATGTCGCCCTCTTCGAACTCCTCGCTGCCGTCGTATTTGCCGGTGAGGAAGCCGTTCCACAGCGGTTCGCGGGCCACGATGCCCACGTCCTGCGTCCGGGCCACCGGGAACAGGTCCTCCTCGGGGTCCCGGTGGACCAGGTTGTACACGACCTGCAGCGACCCGACGCCGCTGGCGGCCCGGACGGCCGCGACGCCCTCGTCCGGCGCGTGGATCGACACCCCGTAATGGCCAATCTTGCCCTCCTCCTTCAGTGCCTCCAGAACCTTGTACAGCTCCGGCGAACCGACCTTGTCCGGCGGCGGGTTGTGCAACTGGTACAGGTCGATCCGGTCGGTCCCCAAT
>CAZXJU010000069.1:0-9062 GCA_964641035.1 uncultured Halobacteriales archaeon
TGCTGATGGAGCAACGGGTGGAGTTGGCCACGTGGGGCCAGGCGATGGACCGGTACTACACGTTGACGCAGTTCCGGCAGGGCAACCAGACGATCCCGTGGATCACGCCGCCCATGGCGGTCTCGTACCCCACCACGAACCCGGACATCGACCGCGTCCGCAACGGCATCCATTACCCGACCGGTGACGGCGGCTTCATGTATCCGCTGGAACCGGCGTACCTCAACGTGCGCGACGACCCGGGGCTCGTCCGGTTCCATGTCTGGCGGCTGAACAACCCGGGCTACGCGCTGGTGGGCACCACGTATGCCGAGGTGTCGCCGGCCATGATGGGCGCCACGTTGTCCGCGGACCCGAACCCGGTGTGGACGTTCACGTTCGGGAACCTGGCCACCGGCGCCTTCTTTGTCGTACAGTCCATCTTGAACCCGGAGACGGGCCAGACGACGAACCGGGAGGTGGGCGAGGCGTCCACGTTGGCGACGACGAACGAGAAGGTGCTGCCGCAGCGTCCGGTGACGATCGACGAGGTCGTGGGGTATTGGGAGGCGATCCGGCCGCCGATGTTCGACCGCAGCGACGCGAACTTCTTCCATTGGGGCGTGGCGGGCTGCCCCGACGCGGCCTGCCTGCAGGTGCCATCCTACTCGGGCGTATCGACCTCGTCCGACCCGGTCGTGTCGTGGGAATCCAACGACCTGAAACGCGCGTACGCGGGGCACATCTGCGAGTGCGCGGGCCCCATGCAGGTCTCCGGGTCGCCCACGGACGTGCAGGTGCCGACGGACTCGTCGGTCCTGATGATGGACGTGACCAACGGCACGTTGCTTGCCGCGCAGCACGCCGGCCTGGCGCCGGACGGACGGCTGCCGGCGCACGAGGGCGGCGACGGGTCGCCCGAGGTCCGCCGGATCGCCAGCTTCAGTGGGACGTCGGACGACGGCCCTTGGATCCTCCTGGCGGTGATCGGAGCGTTCCTGGTCGTGCCGCCGGTGGCGTTCGTGGCCATGCAGGTGGTCTCGTGGTGGCGTCAGGCGCTCCACGAGCACCGTCGCGAAGGCGCGTGAGTCTGTCCGGCGCCGAGCGTGTGGCGGGTAATTTGGAGAATCGTCCCACATAGCCTATATGCTTGGAAGCCGCGCCTTCCTATTCGAGAATGGACGAGACAGACGATCCGCGCGTCCGCACCGGCCGGTTGGACTGGGGCGACGTGGGCGAACTGGCACGGTCGCTTCCGGCCAAGTACAACCTCGTGGTCCCGAAGACGGCGGTGCCGGAGCCGCCGCCGTACCCGACGACGCGGCTCGGGCGGCCGTACGGCTGCCAGCGCCAGTACCGGGACGGGCGGGCCCGCGAGAACCTCCACATCAAGGAGTATGACGACCGGTGGGTCGTCCACGTGGACGCCTTCCACCCCGGAAAGCACGTCGTCCGGCACTTGTTGGTCGACCGGGGCTACGACCGGTTCGTGCACCTGCGGCAGTGGATGCCGCACCTGGTGCCGCCGGCCGTGCCGGCCGACGCCTAATTCGGGTAGTGGCCGTTGGGGTCGTCGGCGTCCCAGAGGCTGGGGCCGCCGAAGAGCCAGCCGACGGCGCCGACGCGGTGCGTGTCAAACGGGCCTTCGTCCGCGTGGCTGCATGCGGCGCCGATGCCGAGGCAGTCGTCGACGAAGGCGCCCCACGCGGTCCCGTCGGGGCCGATGCGGACGTCGAGGAAGTCTTGTACTCCTTGGCAGCGGAGGCTGCCGCAGGAGCCGACGACGAACGCGTCGAGTTCCGGGTCGTTGACGGGGGCCGAGTAGAAGGTGGCGTTGGCGTCGAGTGCGTTGGCCGTCATGCCGACGTAGGCGTTCCATGTGGTGTTGGAGTAGCCGCCGTCGAACGGGGCGCCGGGGCTGTTCGTGGTGCCCATGTAGACGAAGGCGATCTTTCCGGTGCCGCCGACGATCATCTCCGGTTGGGAGGCTTCGTTTACGTCTGGGTGGCCGACCATGACGGCGTCGCTCCAGGTCTGGCCGCCGTCGGAACTGATGGTCAGGTACGGAAGGCGGTCGTCGCCGTCGACGAAGAAGTAGTAGATGTTGCCGGCCGGGTCGGCGCCGACGCCGGCGTCGTGGCCGCTGCCGGTCCGGTCGCTGACCTGGGTGCGGGTCCAGGAGAAGGCTTCGTCGTGGCTGATCGCCAGCATCGGGGTGCCGTCGCAGAGGACCTTGGGCAGGTAGACGGTGCCTTGCGCGTCGGTGGCGCCGTGGCCGACGGCGCCGTGGCAGACGTCGGGCAGGTCGCCGGTGTCGGTGAGGTAGGCGGGTTGCCCGGGCGCGAGCCACGTGCGGCCTCCGTCGATGCTGTTCTGGCAGGTGGCCATGGTGCTGGCGCCGGCGACGGCGACGGCGTTGATGGCGCACCGGTAGACGATGTTGGGGTAGCCGAGGGTCTGCGTGGACACCGGGGCACCGGTGAAGATCGTCTGGTGGTCGGTCTCCAGGCAGCCGGAGAGGCTGTGGTCCCAGCTGGCGCCTTGGTCGTCGCTCCAGCTGAACATCGAGCAGTTGACCGTGATGAGGTCGTCGGCGAAGATGCGGTCCGTGGTCGGGTCGAGGAAGAAGTAGGGGTCGAGGCTGTGCGTGTGCGTGGCGACGCCGGCGACGTCCGGCATCACGAATTCCCACGTGGCGCCTTGGTCACGGCTGATCGCGACCCCGGTCGGGCGGACGTTGTCGCCGGTCATCGCGGGGTAATGGTAGAGGGTGCCGTCGCTTGCGATGCCGATGGTGGGTTCGCGGCTCGGGATGTACGTCTTCGACAGGCACGGGACCAGGACGTGGTCGGTGCCGTTGACGTGCACGCCGCCGGCGTGGTGGGCGGTGGCGGGCCGGGTCGGGTCGCATTGGGCGGGTGCGTCGGCGGGGATCGCGGGCCCGTCGTCGAGCCCGCCGGCGTCGTCGCCGCCGAAGCAGCCGGCGAACAGGAAGGTCATGCCCAGGAGGAGTGCGGCCGTGGCGGCCGTCCGGGTACGCGTTGTGGTCATCAGGTATCCGGACGCGTAGGCCTCCTTAACCTTTGGGCCGCCGATTCGCGGGTCCGGGCGGCCTAGGCGGCCAGGGGTTCTTCGAGACGTGCGACGAGTGGGGCGGCGTGGCCGGCGGCCGCGGCGGGCTTGGCCCTCTTCGACCGGGCCTTGGTGCGTTGGTAGTGCTGCAGGTCGCGGGCGACGACGAAGAGTTCGAGGAGTTGGAGTTCTTCGGGCCGGTGGCCTTCCTGGTGGGCTTCGACGACGCGTTCGTCGAGCGGCACGTCGACGAGGGTGAACCCTTGCTCGAACAGGTAGACGACCAGCGGGTGCAGGTAGGCCTTGCGGCAGACGGCGGGGGTGTTGCCCAGGCGTCCGGCGGCGGCTTTGACGGCGGCGGCGAGTTTCCGTTTCGTGTCGGTCTTGCTGGTGCCGGGTCCGAGGCGGGCCAGTTCCTGGGCGACGAGCAGGGTGCCGTGCCAGGTGCGGAAGTCCTTGATGCTGTATTCGTCGCCGACGATGGATTTGAGGTATTCGTTGACGTCCTGGTTGCGCACCGGGTGGGCGGTGCCGTCGTCGTCGAACCATTCGAAGAGGCGGCTGGTGCCGCGTTTCTTCAGTTGGCGGACGAGGCGGGTGATGGTGGGGTCGGTCAGGACGTGGCGTTGTTCGACGTTGCTCTTGCCCTTGAAGTGGAAGGTGATGCGGTTTCCGGGGCCGACGCGGACGTGGCGTTTGCTGAGCGTGGTGATGCCGTACGTGTGGTTGGCGCGGGCGCCGATTTCGGAGCCGGGGCGGAAGTACATCCGGTTGACGAGGCGGAGTACGAGCGCCAGGACGCGCTGGCGGTTGAGCTGGTGGCCGACTAGGTCTTTGTTGGTGGCTTGGCGCAGCGTCGGAAGTTGTTCGCCGAAGCGTTCGATCTTGCGGAACTTCTTCTGTTGTTGCCGTGCCACGTAGCTGGCGTGGTAGATGTATTGCGGCCGGTGCTGCGCGTCGAGTCCGACGACTTGGAGGCGGCCGCGCGGCTGCGGGTTGATGCGCACGGGCTCCCAGGCGGGCGGGATCTTCAGTTCGTCGACGCGCCGCTTGGCCTTGTCGTCGGTGAGGGTGCGGCCTTCGGCGTCGATGATCCGGAAGCCTTTGCCGCATCGGACTCGCCGCCACCAGCGGGCGCGCCGGCCGGCAAAGACGCGGCTTTCGGGACCGGTCGGGACGGACACCATGGACAAGGGGGTGTCGTCGGGCCTCGTTGATGAGAAGATTTCAAAACGGGGATAAACGAGGCCCGGCGTCCGCGTCGCGTATTTGAGGGTTCCGTAGGGTCGGGGCGGGTGCCGGCGTCGGGGGCCGCGGCGACCCGGCGCGAACGCGGCGCCTTTTCCAGGCGGCTCCGCCTCGTCGTAACGGGATGGATTCGGGCCGCCGCCCGTGTCTCACGGACGCATGGGGCGGGGGGCCGTAGGGAGTACCAAGACACGTTCGGACAGCAAAAGCTATTTTAGGTTTGGCGGTTAGTTAGGTTTACCTAAGAGCGTGTTCTCGTGGAGCAAGACAAACCTTCCTTTTGGCAGAAGCTGCTTCTGCTCGCCGTCGTCGTCATTCCGATCGCCGCCGTCGTCTACGCGGTCTACGAATTGTGGAACCAATTGGTCGACACGACAGACATCGTACTGCTCGTCACGCTGTACGCTGTCTCCACGCTCGGCATCGGCATCGGGTTCCATCGGATGCTCACGCACCGGTCGTTCTCGGCGCCCGCGCCGGTGCGCGCGGTGATCCTGATCCTTGGGTCGATGGCCCTGGAAGGCCGCGCGGTCGACTGGGCCGCCACGCACACCAAGCACCATGCGAAGGCGGACAAGGAAGGCGACCCGCACAGTCCCCTGGAAGGATTCTGGCACGCCCACGTCGGCTGGTTGTTCAGCCACGGGCAGAACGTCGAGGAGGTCTACTACAAGGGGTTGCGTGAGGACCGCGTCGCCCAGTTCGTCAGCAAGACGTTCTGGATTTGGGCTGTGCTCGGCTTCGTGATCCCGTTCGCGATCGCCGGATGGAGCGGCCTCGTCTGGGGCGGCCTCGTCCGCGTCTTCTTCAACCACCACGTCACGTGGAGCGTCAACAGCGTCTGTCACACGTTCGGCAGCAAGCCGTACGAGACGACGGACCGGTCGAAGAACGAGTGGGTCGTCGGCCTTCTCGGCTTCGGTGAGGGGTGGCACAACAACCACCACGCGTTCCCACGCTCGGCCGCGCACGGGCTCAAGTGGTACCAGTTCGACCTGAGCGCCTACATCATCCGGTTCCTTGCATGGGTCCGGTTGGCGCGTGACGTCTGGATCGTCAAGAAGGGGCAACTGGTCCGCCTGGCGACCCGGAAGAAGAAACCGGCTGCAAGCGCGTAACCGGCCGATTCTGGTCCGGTTCCGAAGGGTTCAAAGCGTCCGCCGTCGCACGGTCGACGGATGCGTCCCGGTCTGGTACTGGTGGCGTTGGTGGTCGCAGCCGGCTGCCTCACCCCCATCGATCGCGGTGACGAGGGTCCCGACGAGCCGGATGTGGAGCCGCCGGAAGGACCCGATGCGTTCCTTGAGGGGATCTATTATGCGGCCCCGTCGCTCGACGGCGGCCCTGGCCACCTGGTGCGGATCGGTGGCGGGCTGGAACGCAGCTACGAGGTGACGCCGGTCGGGTTTGACCTGCATCCGGACCGACTGGTGGACGTGCGGCATGAGGAGGGCATCGTCGTGGTCCGCCCGGACGGGTCCGAATCCGTGCATCGCGTCGACGGGATCGATTTCTTGGCGCGGCCGTCGTTCTCTCCCGACGGGAGCCGGGTGGCCGTGCAGGCCCTTGAACCGGGCGTCCAGATCGGCACGCCGGAGGAGGACCTCAACATCTACGTGGTCGACCTGGCCGACGGGTCGTCCGAACGGCTGAGCTTCCTTCCGGTGAATGAGGAGAGTCCGGAATGGGTGCCTGGGTCGTCGCGCGTGGCGTACTCGTCGTTCGACCCGGAGCAGGGCGTGGACGTGCACGTGGTGGACGTCGAGACGGGCGACGAGGTGTTGCGGATCGCCGATGCGGGCGACCTGCACATGGCGGTCAGCGACGACGGGTCGCGGCTCGTCGTCGGGCCGTGGCTCCGCGTCTACGACTTGACGACGGGCGCGCTGGTGGCCGACCTCAAGCAGGCGGCGCTCGACGGGTTGTCGGCCGCCGGGTATGCGCCCGAATCGGAGCATGACGGCGCCTTCGGCCAAGGGGCGTTCCCGCTGGACGCGGACTTCTCACCGGACGGCGAGTGGATCGTCTTCGACGGCGCGGCCGAACGCGGAGACGAGCACGGCTTCCTGGTGATGCGCATGCGTGTCGACGGCACCGGCTTCGAGGTCGCCGCCGGGCTCGTGCCGGTGGACCCGGCGATGGGCAACGAGAACAACTTCTCGCAGCTGAACCCGGTGTGGATCTGACCGCGCGGCGGCCTTAGTAGCGCCGGCCGCCCTTGTGTCCGCCGCCTCGGCGTCCGCGGTTGCGGCCGCCCTTGTTGCCGCCGCGGCGGCCCCCCTTGTAGCCGCCCTTCTTGCGGCCTCGGCCGCCTCCGCCGTTGCCGTTTCCGTTGGATTGGGCGGGGTAGCTTCCGGGCGAGGGCACGTCGTCGAGCTTGAACTCGACGAGCGTCTTGCCGGCGGTCCGCTCCAGGTCGTTCAGGTCGCGCTTCTGGTTCGGTTCGACGAAGGTGAAGGCGCGTCCGGACCGGCCCATGCGGGCGGTGCGGCCCACGCGGTGCACGTACACGTCCGGTTCGTCGGGGATGTCGTAGTTGATCACGTGGGTGATCTCCGGCACGTCGAGTCCGCGGGAGGCGACGTCCGTGGCCACCAGGATGCGGGCGCGGCCGTCGCGGAACGTGTCGAGCGCGCGGTTGCGGGCGCCCTGGCTCATGTTGCCTTGGAGGCTGACGGCGTTGTAGCCGTCGCGGTCCAGGTTCTTCGCCAGGCGCTTGGCCAGGTGCTTGGTGCGCGTGAAGACGACGGCGCGGCCGGGGTCTTCGCGCTTCAGGAGGCTCATCAGCGCCATGGATTTGGCTTGCTTGTCCACGTCGACGCGGAACTGGTCCATGTCGGGTGTGGCGGCGGGGCCGGCGGCGATGCGGATCGGCACCGGGTCGCGCATGAAGCGGTCGGCGACGCTCTGGATCTTCGGCGGCATGGTGGCGCTGAAGAGCGCGGTCCGCCGGTCGCGGCCCATCTTGCCGAGGATGCGTTCGACGTCTGGGAGGAAGCCCATGTCGAGCATGCGGTCGGCTTCGTCCAGGACGGCGATCTTGACGCCGCGCAGGTCGATGGAGCCGCGTTGCATGTGGTCGAGGAGCCGGCCGGGGGTGGCGACGACGACCAGGGGGCCCTTTTGGTTGAGGCCTTGGTTCTGTTTGCCGTAGCCGGTGCCGCCGTAGATGGTGACGGTCTTGACCGGGGAGGCCTTGGCCAGGTCGTCGATCTCTTCGGCGACCTGGATGGCGAGTTCGCGCGTGGGGGTCAGCACGAGCGCGGCGACGCCGCGGTGCTGTCCGTCGCGCAGTTCGTCGACCATGGGGACGCCGAAGGCGGCGGTCTTGCCGGTGCCGGTGCGGGCTTGGACGATGACGTCGCGGCCTTTCTGCTGCAACGGGATCGCTTCGGCCTGGACCGGCGTGGGCTCTTCGTAGCCCATGGCGGCGATGGCGTTCAATGTGTCTGGCGTGATGGCTAGTTCTTCGAATCGTGGCATGTGTTGCACGTTCCCGCGGTACGTCCGCGACCGGCGAAGTCGAGCGTGTCGCCGGTCCCGCACCAACGGGGTGCGCGCCTGTGGGGACCCCGTAAAAGGCGACGGGTCCCCAGGAACTTGACTCTCTCTTGCGCTATTTGCCAACTAATCGGGGGTAGTATAACTAGTCTCGCATCGTTTCGTCGCGACCGGCTTGCTCGACGACGCGTTGCCATGCATCGTCGAGCCCGTGTTTCTCGACGGCCTTCCCCAAGGCGGCGACGTCGAGCGTCTTGTTGTGCGCGACCAGTAGGGCGCGCACGTCATCGAGTTGGACGTGGGACTGCGTGCGGAGGAACTCACGCAGCTTCAGCAGGATCAGGTCCTCGAGGATGACGACCCAGACGGGCTCTCCGTAGGAAGGCAGGGCGTCGACGCGCCGGCGGCGCCAGAACGTCGCCTCGTCGAGCCGGCCGGCGACGGGGTAGAATTCGACGACGAACCGGTCGGCGGTTTCGAACGTGTGTTCGTCGATGCGGGAGAAGCCGCGCCGGCGCATCTCGGTGGCCAGTGGCTCTTCGTGTGCGCCGTCCTGGTCGACGAGGATCTTGATGTCTGCGTCTTGGGTGGCGCGCACGGTGCCGTAGGCGGCCATGGCGAAGCTTCCCGTGATGGCCCAGGGAATGTCCAGCGTGTCGAGCGCGCGCAGTGCGTCGGCGAGGGCGGATTCTCCTTCGGGTTCGTCGGGCATGGCCGTCAGGGCCTCATGGATTTGGCCACCTTCTGCAGGCGGAACCACGCGGCGGTCCGGTCGGCGGGCGTCGTGTCCTGGTGGCGTCGGGCTCGGTGGGCGGGGATGCCCAGGGGACGGCTCCCGTCGAGGATGGGGCCGGTCCACCAGACGCGTTCGTCGGCCCAGCGGACCAGGTCGAGTTGTTCGAGTTGGCGCAGCGCCTCGAGGATCGTGATGCGGCGTACGTGCTTGGCGGGGTGGCGTCGTCGGATGTCGGCGACCGTGAGGCCGGGCCCGTAGGCGTCGTTGGCGAGGATCCAGACGATGCGATCGACCGTGCCGGCGTTGACCATAGATATCCCTAAATGTAACCATGCTTATTTGGCCTTTCTATTATATATTTATTTGCCCCACGCACATTGCGGTTCCACGACGACGACGCCGTCGCCGGCCAGTTGCCGCGTGTCGGCGGCACCGACCCACGCGCCACCGTCGAGGCGCAGGACGGCGTTGACGTTGCCGATGCCGGTCGATTGGCCGGCGGGTTCGTGGCCCCGGTCGCGCAGCC
>CAZXJU010000070.1:0-8916 GCA_964641035.1 uncultured Halobacteriales archaeon
GTCCTGTTGATGGCGTCGCTGGACCCCCGTTGGCGGCAGGCGCTACGGGACGTGCGGGGCGCGGACCTAAAGACGATCGAGCAACGGATGCAACGCGTCGGCGTCCCCGCTGAGGCGCCTCGCGGCTCCGCAACCACCCGTCTCGGACTCGGCCTTCCGCACCGGATCCGACTTCTTGCCCCCCGTGGGTTCTTGGACGACATCATGCTGATGGCGCGCGACAGCGCGGTCCGTTACGCGACGGAGGCCGTCTCAACATGACGCCAGACGACCAGCAGCCGATGCGTGTATCTCGTGCGGAAGCCGATGACGCGGTTCAACGTGTGCTCGACGTCCTGCCGGAGGCGTGGCGGGTAATGCCCATCGGCGGAAACGCGGTCGAGGATTCGCTGGACCGACCTGGCCGGACTACAAAGGACGTGGACCTCGTACTCGTCGTTCTTCGGCGCGACGGTCCGGCGATTCCGACCACCCATGAAATCCGCAATTTGCTAGACCCAGCGTTGGAACAACTGACGGTGAGAAAAGATCAGACGAGCCTCGCCGGCTTCCTAGTGCTTCCTGAGGGCCGCGTCAAAGTCGAAGTAATCAGGGGCAGGTCAACGGGGGCCGGTGGCTACTTCGTGTCGCGGTCGGTCCTGGAGACGGCCGCGTCACTCAGCCAGGCCGACGGGCGCGTCCTCCGAGCGCCGATGGAGGTCCTTGCGTTTCTCAAGGCGTGGGGCGCGACGGACCAGGACAAACTCGTGGCCAACGAAAAGGATGCGAGAGGGTTCCATCGAGACCGAGCCATGGGGTTCCGGAAGGACGTGACGGTGCTTCGCGAAGCCATGGCGGAACAAGGCAGGACGCCCGACGACTTGATTCTGCGGCGCCTGTTGGACGCCACCGGCGGGCCGCGCCGCAAGCAGGTCGAGGCGGCCTTGCGCCAGGGCGGGTGGGGCGCCTCCCTCGACGACTCGACCGACGCCCCATAAGCACTTTATACGCATTCCGTGTGGCGGCGATTGGGCCCCGATTCGGGGTCTGGGATGAATCATGGCGGACAAGGGAACGACGGTTTCCATCATCGGCACGGGGACGATCGGCGAACCGCTCATCGGCATGCTTTCGGACATGCGCAAGGAGTTCGGGATCGACCGGGTGATGTTCCACAAGCGGACGCCGGCGATGGAGGACCGGACGAAGGTGCAGAACCTGATCCGGCGGGGCGGGTTGTTCTTCACGGACGACGACCGCGTGGCCGGTTTCAAGGAGTTGGATATGGTGCCGGAGATGACGACGGAGCAGGCGATGTCCGAGTCCGACGTCGTCATCGACTGCACGCCCAAGGGCGTGGGGCACGCGAACAAGGCGAAGTATTACGAGCGGTACAAGGACCGGGCGAAGGGGTTCATCGCGCAGGGTTCCGAGTTCGGGTTCGGCAAGCCGTACGCGCGCGGGATCAACGATTCGGCTTTGGTGCCAGGCGAGGACCAGTTCATCCAGATCGTGTCGTGCAACACGCACAACATTGCGGTGATCATCAAGGCGTTGGCGATGCACGATGGCGGCAACGAGCTCGAATCCGGCCGCTTCGTCTGCATCCGGCGGTCCAACGACACGAGCCAGGCGGAAGGCTTCGTCGCCAGCCCCAAGATCAGCAAGCACTCGGACAAGGAGTTCGGGACGCACCACGCGCGCGACGTCTACCATTTGTACCAGACGCTGGACCATGAGTTGAACCTGTTCTCCAGCGCGATCAAGGTGCCGACGCAGTACATGCACTCGATCTACTTCGACCTCAAGTTGGAGAACAAGACGGACGTCGACGACGTCGTCTCGCGGTTCAAGGCGTATCCGCACCTGGCGGTGACGTACAAGACGATGGCGAACCTGGTCTACTCGTTCGGCCGTGACCATGGCCACTTTGGCCGCATCATGGAGGAGGCCGTCGTCTGCCTCCCGAGCCTCTACGTGAGCCCGGAGGGGACCAACGTCGTCGGGTACTGTTTCACGCCGCAGGACGGCAACTCGCTGTTGTCGTCGGTGTCGGCGACGATGTTCCTCCTGTACCCGGACGAGTGGCGGGAACGGATGAAGGTCACCGAGAAGTTCCGGTTCCCTGAGGTCTGAGCGGCCCGCCTATTGTCGGGTCGGCGGGATGCGTCCGGACGCGCTGGCGCCCGTGGGCGCCAGGCCGGGGACGGCTCCTAATTACGCGCGCAGTCGCAAGCCGTACATAGACGCCGTCCGGGCGGTCACGCGGCGGATGCGGCGGCCGCATCGCCGGTCGTGCCGGGCTCGGGCGCCTGGTTCCGCTGGCCACAATTGGGACAGAGGAAGTGGTGGTCCCATTGGCCGCGGGGGGCGTACACGTGGTACGCGTGGTCGCACGAGTGGCACGAGATCTCGACCTCTTCCGCGTCGACCGGCATCTGGTCCTCCTTGAGGACGCCGACCTTCTCGCACGTCGGGCATTGCGCCCACAGGGGACGCACCAACGGTTCCGGCACGAGGAAGGTCGTGTGGCAGTTCGTGCACCCGATCTTGACCTCGACCTGGGTGTAGATGAAGTCCTTGTTGCCGCGGCCGGGTCCGCCCCATTCGCCCTGTTGGCCGCAGTGTGGACAGAAATGGTTCAGCGGCCGGTCGCCGGTGTCCTCGACCCAGTGGACGACGCCGCAGGCCTGGCAGCGCACGTTGAGTTGCGTGCCGGTCTGGTCCGGGCTGAGGCCGCGCACCTGGAAGAGGAGTTCGGAGAAGAAGACCATCACGATCTCCAGGACGAGGAATGCCAGGAACAGCAGGATCCCCAGGACGTTCCAGACGATCAACGGGATGGCGAGGAAGAAGTCGTCGAGCGGGACCAAGTAGTTGTTGTGCGCGAAGTTGGCGCCTAGGACGAGCAGGAAAACGATGACGGCGGCTACCATGACGCCGAAAATGGCGTACCGACGCTTCTTGCGGTCGACGGCCACCGTGGTCCCCCAGACGGGGATGATGAAGGAACGTATAAAAGTGAATAGGTTTGTGGAGCGGGTTCGTAGGGGGTCTCCGGGTGGTCTCGACGGTCACGGCGCTGCTTTCGGTCATCCCGATTGTGCAGTTCGTGGTCCTCACGGGGTTGGCCGTACTCGTCTTGTCGGCGCGGGCCAAGAGCCCGGGGAACCAGGCGTTCGCGATCCTGGCAGGCCTCTTGGGCTTGCAAGGGATCTTCGACGCCTTGAGCACGATCTTGGGCGAAGGCGGCCAGGCCCCCGGCGCGACCGCCACCCTGTTGCGGCTCTTCGCGTGGGTGACGCTGGCGGCGCCCGCGTTCTTCATCCATTTCTCGTTCGTCTTCCCGAGCCGGTCGCGGCCGTTCGACCGGCGGCACGGGGCGCTTTTGTCCGCGTTGACGGCGACCGTCGTGTCGTTGGCGTTCATCGCGCTCTACGAGTGGCAGAGCGCGGCCACCGGCGGCCGAATCAATTGTCTCTACGAGACCATCGTCGGCGGCCGCACCGCCTGCATCGCCAGCCCGTTGGGCCTGTGGGGACAGGCGTACGCGTTCGCCGCCTCCGTGTTCGCGCTCTACCTGCTGATCGAGAAGTACCGGCGTGCCGAGGACGAGAAACAACGCGTGCAGGGCCGGCTCCTGGTCACCGGGTTCACGATGATGGTCGTGTCGATCCTTTTGGCGCCGGCGATCCCGGTGCTCGGGGTCCTGTACGCGATCATCGCGACCGTCACGATCAGCCTCCTGACCGTCCTCTTCGGCGCCTTCGTCGCCTACTCCGTGCTGAAGTACCAGACGTTCCGGTTCGAGGTCTTCTTCCGCAAGGCCGTCAGCTACGTCTTCACCGGCATCTTCCTGGCCGTCGCCTGGGTCGCGCTGGGCGAGCTTCTCGAAGGGTTCGTCGGCCAACGCCTGGAGACCGCCATCCGGTACGACGTGCCGGACCGGGCGATGAGCGTGATGAGCGCCATCGTCGTCTTCCTATTCATCGGACCCATCGAGAACAACGCCGCCAAGATCGTTTCGAAGGTCTTCCCGAAGGCGGCGTGGATCAAGGAGGAGGCGCGCATCAGCATGCAGGCGATGCGCATCTACCGCAACGCGCTCAAGGAGGCGTGGCACGACGGCGAGGTCCACGGCCGCGAACGCCAGGTGCTCGCATCGTTGCGGTCGACGCTCGGCATCAGCGACGAATTGCACAAAGAGGTCAAGGGCGAGGTCCTCGAGGAGATCGTGCGCGAGAAGGGCGCCAGGGACCGCGCAGCCCAGGAGGCGGCGGAGCCGGGAGACGCCGAGCCTCCCGGGACCGCCGACGACGCGGTCGACCGCGCATGACCTCCCGAATCGCCCGTACTAACCCGCATCGGCGCCGTGGACCCGGCCGCCGGCGACGATCGCCAATCCTTGCCGCGACAACCGTTCGGCCGCTGCCCGTACGCGTTCCTCCGGCAAATCCAGACGTTCCGACAGGCTGCGAAGCCCTTGCGGACCGTTGTCGAGCCACGCGAGGATCAATTCGGCCGCCATCTCTCGTTCGTAAAGCCGTTCAAAATGTCGCAGGTCGGGATAGCGCACGCCATACCGGTCGACGAAATCCCGCAGTCCAAGGTAGAAGAATGCGGCAAACCGCTTGCCGCTTGGATTCTCGGCTTGGGCCTCCACCTCCTCGCGGATGGCCGCCACGTCGAGACCACTGGCGAAGAGGATGTCCATGTCCTCGCGGTCGCGGGGACGGTCGGTCAACGCCTTGAACGCGAAGATGTCCTCTGATGCAGCGGCCAAGACCGTCAACCCTTGATGCTCGAGCCACGGTTCGCTACGCGACCGCATTCTCTGGGAGAATCGGAAGCCGATCAATTCCTGGACGAAAATGTCCCAACGGAAGCCATCCGTGTTTTCCATGACACCGCGAGCGCCCATCCGCCGATACGTGCGGTCGATGCGGCTCGGATTCCGATAGTCAAGAGAACGCAACGCGTCTTCCAAGGCCTGCGCCTCCTCAGGCGAATCGAGAATCACATCGATGTCCTTCGTCGCCGCCTTGTGGCCACGGAACGACATGGCAGCTCCGCCGACGACGTATAGGCGGACGGGACGCGAAAGCTTCTCGGCCAGTCTCTGCAGCTCGCTTTCGATGTATTCCGAATCGAATTGCCTCACGAGACCACCCCATACTCGCTGCGGTACTCCTCATGCTCGCCCCACGGGAGAAACCCTTCGGGTTCGATTCGCCGGTCAACGTATGCGATGAGGCGTTGTGCTTCCTGCTCTAGGCCATAGATGCGTGCCTTTGTTTCGAGGTTGTCAGGCCGGTTTTTCTCGTATACGACGGCGCAATACGAACGGTTCACGGCGCTGTCGGGTTCGACGAGCAGCCCCTGGAGGATGGCGTCGGCGGCGTCTAGCGTACGCATCGTGCGAAAATAGTACTGGTCGCGCGCCATCATCAGCGGTACACGGTACTCGGCGAACAGGGACAACGCGCCGGGTCCAAGCTGTGGTTCGTCGAGGGGGCGCCGAGAACGAACCAACCATTCGGGCCCCAGGTACCACAACAGTCTGGCGTCCTTGTCGACGCGTCGGGTCTGTTGGTGGGCACGCGCGTTATCAAGTTCGTCGAGCAGCTGGCCCAGAGGGCGGATCCGTGGATTGATTTGGTATCGTCCACCCGTTTTCGTGACGACGCCTCGCTCGGCCATCAGCCGGATGCCGTGCTGAACCGTCCGGCGGGATTTTCCGAGGACGAGGGCCGCCAATCCCGGACGCCCGATTTGATCCAGAACCCGCAGTGTCGTCGGCCGGTCACCGTAGAAGACGAGGCGCCAATCCTGGTTGGGGAAATCAGTGAGAAGCGTGGCGGCTAGGCCAGGGATGGCTCGGGATGGCGACGAGGCGACGAGGTCTCGGCCCTCTATGTGGGTCTGGATGAGGCCATCGTGGGCCAAGGACGCGATCGTCTTCCAGGCCGTGCCGCGCGGCAGCCCGTGTTCCCGGGCCAAGGCCGCCGCTGCCTTCGGGTGCTCGAGGCTGGCCAGGATTCGCAGCGCAACGGGCGCATCAGGCATTGTGAAAAAGTGGTAGTGCTACTATATATAAACAACGACTAGATTTTCACATCTTTATATATCTCACGCGCTGGTGGCGCTCCCTCATGACCCCCAAATCCCTTCGCCGCCGATCGGCAGCGGCGCCAGGTCGCCATCATGCCGCAGCGACGGGCCGGTGGCGAGGGTGCCGACGAGGCCGGCGTTGTCGTGGCCGTTGTGGGCCATGGCGGCCCAGGGGCGGCCTTCGTGGTCGATGGCGATGTCGATGAAGTCGCCGAAGCCGCCGCAGCGCATGGCGCCGCAGGCGCGGCCCTCGTCGAGCGGGTCGTCGGCGGCGTTGATGGGAACGTTCGTGATGGTGGCGTTTTCCAGGAGGTCGATGCTGAAGCCGATGTAGCCGGTCCATTCCATGTCGTTTTCGACGCCGTCGTAGCCGTCCTCGACGTCGGTGCCGATGTAGGCCCAGGCGGCGGCCCCGGCGGCGCCGGCCTCCAGCGTCGGGAACCCGGCGGCGGTGACGTCGGGGGCGCCGACCATGCGCGGCGCGGCCCACGTCTCGGCCAGGTCGGTGCTCCAGGAGAGGTACGGCAGGCCGTCGTCGCCGATCCAGAAGGCGTAGACGTTGCCGTCCTCGTCGGTGGCGGTGGCGACCTCGTGTCCTTGGACGCCGGTCTGCGTGGTGATCGTGTGTTCGGACCAGGTGAGGCCGCCGTCGTCGCTGCGGTAGACCGCGGGGCCTTCGCAGCTGGGATTGCCGCGGTAGAAGCGGCCGTCGGGCGAGCCGGTGACGTGGCCGTGCAGGCCCGAGCATTGCACCGTGCCGACCGGGTAGCCGGGCGCCAGCGGCGTCCACGAGAGGCCGGCGTCGTAGCTGGTCGAGCACCAGGCGCCGGCGGCGGGCGAGCCGCGGTTGACGCAGAAGGTGAGGATGTTGGGGTAGCCGACCGGCTCCTGGCCCTCACGGTGCGGTGACGAGGCGAGGCTCTGATGGTCCAAGGCGACGCCTTCGCCGGTGGCGACGCTGTAGAGCGTCCACGAGTCGCCGTCATCGTCGGAGAAGGCCACGCAGAAGCCCTGGAGGATGACGCACATGTCGAAGTCGTAGATGCGGTCGGTCCACGGGTCGACGTAGAGGTACGGGTCGTTCGAGTTGGGGATCATCTTGGTGCCGGTGGGCAGGCGGGGCGTCGCGTCGTCCCAGGTCTGGCCCTGGTCGAGGCTGCGTCGGATCTCGGCGCCGGCGCCGGTGCCTCGGAAGTGCGTCATGAAGATGCCGCCGGTGGAGGTGGTGCCGATGGTGGGTTCGAACGTGGAGGTGCCGATGTGGTAGTAGGTGCCGGTGGCGTTGGCCAGGCGTGTCAGGAGCGAGAGGTCCTGGGTGGCGTTTTCGAGGTTGATGAGCGCGCCGGTGGGTCCCTTCGGGCCAAGGTCGACCGTGGAATCGTCGGTGTCGTCGTCGGCCGGCGGTGGATCGACGTCCACGCAGCCGGCGACCAGGAACGTCATGCCGAGAAGGAGCAGGCCGACCGTCTTCGCACCGAACATGGGCTTTCACTCCTCCTTGGACGCCGGAGTATAAAAGGGGTTGTGGTGGAGGCGTCGCGCGGCCTGGCCTCCGCTCACCGGATGAAGAGAAGGGGGGGAGAGGAGGCGCCGTGCTTGCCTAGAGCAGTTTGCGCACGATGACGACGGCGCCCACGACCATGATGACGGCCAACAAGGCCACACTCACGAGGACCGCCGGTGCCATGTCGCCCACGACGCTCGACGCGCCCGGACTGCTTTGCGCCCGGATCGTGCCTTCGTCGGACTCGTGTTGGACGCCGTCGGCGTCGGTGTAGACGAGCTTGACGCCGACCAGGCCCTTGTCGCCGATCGTGCCTTCGCCTTCCCAGAGGCCCGTGACAGGGTTCTGGGTCAGGGCGATCGTCCGGATGACGTTGCCGTCCTCGTCGGTGATCTCGACGCGCGCGTCCTGCGTGCCAGGCGGCAGCGAGTACGAGAAGCTCATCGCCTCGTCGTCCTGGATCTTCTCCGGCAGGACACCTTCGCCCTCGCCTTCGCTTGAGAGGAGCGAGCTGCCTTCGACCGTCGCCGCGTCCGTCGCAAACGAGCCGAAGACCTCGGCTTCGCCGCCGAGCGTCGGATTCGTCGCGACGATCTTGTAGGTGAACGTGTGGCCTGCCGCCAAGCCAGCGATGGTCACAGTGTGCGTCCCGGTGCCCGTCTGAACGGCGGACGCGCCGCCGAAGCTGGGGTCCATGCTATAGAGGACCTGGCTCTCGACGCCGGCCTCGCCCACGACTGTGTAGGTCACCAGCGCGCTGTACTCAGCCGGGTCAATCGAGACGCCGGAGAGTTCCGGGTCCGGCGAGTCGCACGCGTCGCCGACACCGTCGTTGTCGGAGTCGGCCTGGTCGGCGTTGGCGACGTTGGCGCAGTTGTCGTCGGCGTTCGCGATGCCGTCGCCGTCGATGTCGTCGGGCGTGGATTGGGCGTCGTTCTTGTTCGAGCCCGCAGCCGCTTCCTCGGCGTTCGTGAAGCCGTCGCCGTCCAAGTCGCCGTCGGGTCCGTCCTCGGGCGCCTGGTCGCATGCGTCGCCGATGCCGTCGCCGTCATGGTCCGCTTGGTCGGCGTTGGCGTTTTCGATGCAGTTGTCGTCTTGGTTCTCAACGCCGTCGCCGTCCATGTCGCCGGTCGGACCGTCGTTGTCGTCGTCGTCGCACGCGTCGCCGATGCCGTCGCCGTCGTTGTCGGCCTGTGACGGGTTGTTGACGGCCGGACAGTTGTCGCCGGCCTCGAGGTGGCCCGCTTCGTCCGCAGCCGGGTTGTTGGCCGGGACCGAGTCACCGTCGGAGAAGCCGTCGTCGTCCGAGTCGGCCTCATCCG
>CAZXJU010000071.1:0-8711 GCA_964641035.1 uncultured Halobacteriales archaeon
TCGGGCGCGTCGGGGTAGCATGCTGGGAAACGGGTACCGACCCTTGCTTGCCGGCGCTCTTCTGTTTGCTATGACGTTTGCCGGATGCATCGCAGACGATCCGGCCACGTCATCGGACACGGGCACCGACATGGACGCCGACGCGACGAACGCCGAACCGTGGAGCCTCCACCTGACTGGGTGTGACGAAGGTGGCTTCGTGGCACTCTACGGCCACGACACCTCCGACCCCAACAACGTCGGGGAAGGCTATCTCCGGGCCGACGTCTCCGAAGAGATGGGCGAACCGGTGATGAACAGCATGACGCCCCGGATGGACGGGGCGACAGGCAACTGGCATCAAGGCTTCCGGTGCGCCACGGCCTCGACGGCTTCTGGCGCGAGCGCCGACGACTTCATCTTTGGCTACGTCGGCGTCTGGGCGCAACCGCCCGCATGGGACGTCGGCGGCGCCGACGTCCACGTGGTCCTCGCCGGATTCGGCTTCGAGCCCGGCGACATCCGTGACAGCCTCATGGATGTCACGATGGCGGACATCACGGAGGCAAAAAGCTCCCTCATCGACTGGTACGTGCCTCCAACGGCCGACGCGGCGGCCGCGGCGTACACCGAGTACCTCGACGTCCAGAAGGGCGACTACTACAGCTACGGGGAGCTTCACAACGTGGGCGACACGCCGGAGCGTACGATGCGCTTCTGGTGGGCGGTCCCGACCGACGGGTCGCGCGCCGACATCGGCGGGCACGCGCACGACGACGACGAGTTCGCCGAGCACTATGCCGACCCGGGCCACGAACACGGATACCATCCCGTCTACTTCGATCTCACGACCCAGGGCGCCATGCACTTGGCGGCCGACGGGTCCGACGCGGTGAGTTGCCACGGCGGCACCGACGACCACGGCCCGCAGGGCTTCCTGTGCCAGCCGACGACCACGAACGTCTACCTGCATGAGGGTGACATCACGATCACCTACGGCGGGATCATCGAGGACGTCGTCGTCGAAGAAGTCTGGATGCACTGAGCATCCGGTCGGCTCAGACGAGTCGCAGGACGTCGACGCCGCGCGTTGAATCGCCGGTCACGATGTGTCCGTTGATCTCGCGTGCCTCCCACGTGCTCGTGGAGGACGCGTCCAACGCCGTCGGCGCGTGGAACTGGTCGACCTGGACGACGTTGGTCGGGTCGGAGAAGTCGACGAGGACGGTGCCGGCGGCGTACCATCCGGTGACGAAGAGGCCACGTTCGTGGATGACCTCGCCGAAGTGGACGCTGCAGTAGGCGGGCACGGTGCCGTCCGTCGGGTCCCATTTGACGGTGAAATAGTCGAGGGGTTCGGGGTTCGCGAGGTCGGAGATGTCGAAGAACCAGAGGCCGGCGGTCGGGTAGTCCCGGTCGGGCGAGCACGTGGGCCCGGTGCCGACGAAGATCGTGATGGATTCGTCGCCCAGGATCAGGAGGGTGCCGTTGTTCGCGTCCCATGCGCCGTGGTGGATCGTGTTGAACGGCCACGTGATGACCTGGAGTTCCCGCGGGTCGAGCGGGTCGGTGACGTCCCAGATGATCGTCTGGGTGATTGCCGAGCAGTACGCGCGTTGTAGCTCCTCGTTGAACGTCACGTCATGGCAGGACGGGGCAGCGATCGCGCGCGCCTGGCCTTCTCCGGACGTGCTGGCGGCGGGGAACTCCTTGACCCGGACCGTCGGGTTCTCGGGGTCGGTGAAGTCGATGATGTCGATCTTGCCGGCCGCCGGCGATGACGGCGTCCATTGGCCGAGGCCGGCGTCGTTGGTCGAGTGGCTCACGTAGACGACGGCGGTGCCGGGCACAACCGCGATGTTGTGCGCTTCGCCGATGTCGGTCACGCGCGTGATGATCGTCGGTTCGTACGGGTCGGTGACGTTGATGAGGGTGACCGCGGGCGCGCCGTTGCCGGTGGCCGAGGCGCCGGTGCCGCGGCCTTGGCTGATGACGGCGTACGTAAGGTTGTTCTCCGGGTGGAAGAAGGCTTCGACGTCCTCGCTGACTTGGGTGCCTTCGAGGGGCCCGCCGACGAATTCGGGCGCCGTGGGGTCGCTGAAATCGAAGATGCGGAGGCCGGCGGTGCCGCTCAGGTAGACGAAGTCGCCCATGTCGAAGATGCCGGCCGTGGACGTGTCGTCGACCTGTTGCGTCCATTCCATGGCGGTTACAGGGTCGGGAAGCGGCCACGCGGCCTCAACGCGTGCGTCGTCGCCTGGCGCTCCGGCGTCGGCGGGCGCGTCGCCTCCGAGGCAGCCTGCCAGAGGCATCGCGAGCAGCAGAAGAATCGTCACGGTTCGCATGGGGTTCGGCCTTCGGGTGCCGTTGGCGTCTCTTAACGTTTGTGGACGCCCATTACCTCGTACGGTGCGAAGAAGAAGGGGGAGAGGGTTGGCGGCGCGGCCGGCCTAGGCGACGGTGATCGTGCCGACCATGCCGGAACCGTCGTCGTCGGCGCCGCCGGAGTGTGGCGCGCACCAGTAGGCGTAGGTGCCCGGCTCGTCGAAGAGCACAAGGAACTTGGACGTGGCTCCGCCCAGGACATCATGGTTGTACTCGACGCCGTCCTTGATGTAGGTGAACGTGTGCAGTTCGTTGTCCTGGTTCTCGACGACAATCTCCGTCATGACGCCCGCGTCGATCGCGACGTTCTGCGGCGTGAAGGCGAAATCCTTCATGGCGACGCTGGTCGAAGCGTCGGGTGCGAAGTCGTAGCCTCCGGAGGCGAACCCGACGGCCTGGTTCGCGGCGACGAAGCTGGTGCCGATGGCTCCGATCAGGAGCGCGACGACGGCGACGGCGAAGATGCCTTGCGGCCGGGCCACACCCGCCTTCCATGCCATGCCGTGGCGTCCGCCGCGGGCGGCCATGTAGCCGGGGATGGCACCGGCTTCGAGGATCAGGAGGGACGCGACGACGCTCACGGTGGCGCCGAAGCCGAGCTTGTCCACCGGGTTGAAGAGCTGCCCTTCGAGCAGTCCGAGCATCACGAGGACGAACAGCGGGAACAACGCGCCGAGGATCGCCACCGTCAGGTAGGTCCACGGGCGCGCCTTCCAGAGGATCAGGCCCAAGGCGATGACCGTGGGCGCGAGCATCGGACCGATGAAGCCGTAGACGGACGGACCGAAGAACGCCATCGGCAGCAGCATGGCCATACCGAGTCCGATGACCGTGAGCCACCTGTGGAAGTCCCATGTGCCCGTCGGCGCGGCCGTCGCGGCGGCGGTCCGTTGGGCGGGGACCGCCGGCGTGGGGGCGGTCTCGCGGCGCTCGGGCGCGCTGGCAGCGGTCGGTCTTGCTTGCACTCTCGGCGTTGACGGTTTATCCATAGGGTACACCCACTCCACCCGCATCGGGCACATGCCCAAAGCCAGGTTACGGGAATCAGGCTCGATGCGGTACATAGACTCTCGCTTTTGACCTGGCGTACACAGCCGGCGGCGGCCCGATCCACCGTGGCGGATGTTTATGACGTGGCGCCGCCATGTCGAGCCGACCCGCATGACGAAGATGGATTCCGCCCTCGAGAAGCTCGTGAACCAGCACATAGCCGAGGAACTGCGCGCCAGCCACGTGTACCTGGCCCTCTCCGCCTATCTGGAAGACGCCGAGCTCCCAGGGATGGCCGAATGGATGCGGCAGCAGGCAAACGAGGAGCGGACCCACGCCATGAAATTCTACAAGCACCTAGTCGACCGAGGGAACCGTGTCGTCATCCAGGCGATTCCGGAACCCGCAAAGGATTTCAAGGGCCCCCGCGACGCGTTCGACGTCGCCCTCAAGCGGGAGGTCTCGACGACGAAATCCATCAACAAGCTGTACGACAAGGCCTTCGACACCAAGGACTATCCGCTTCAGGTGCTTTTGGACTGGTTCGTGACCGAGCAGGTCGAGGAAGAACAACAGGTCCGGCAGATCGTCGACCGGTTGGAGCGCGTCGGCGACGATGGCACCGGCCTGGTGATGCTCGACCGGGAACTCGGCCAGCGCGGCACGACCACCGGCGACTGACCCGGCGCGCGTGCTCCCCTACGCCTTCATCAGAAAAACGTCGGCATCGCCCATCCGAGGAACCGGGGCACCAGCCAGATGGCGAAGAGTACCAGGAGGATCACGCCGATGACGGCGGCGATCTTGAAGAGGTTCTTGACCAGCAAGACGACGATCAGGATCACCAGGACGACGAAGCCGATCGGAATGAGCGTACCGACGAACAGTAGGCTCGGCGGCACGGTCGCGGCAGCTTCCGGGAACATCCGGGTTCACGTTCCTTGTGCTAGTCGTCGGGCGTCCAGCTCACCGGGGCGACGAGGCCTGGGTCGAGCCGATTACCGGCGTCAGCCGGTATGATGCGTCGCTAGGGCCTTGGTCGCCGGATTTGACGACGTTGATGTCCAGGACGAACGTCGTCGTCTTGCCCTCTTCGATGATGAAGGATTTGACGACGAACAGCATTCCGTTGGGTACCTCGACGCTGACTTGGGACCCGTCCGTGAGGGTGCCGTCGGCGGATTCGACCAGGAGCCGGACTTGGGTGTATTGACCGGCTTCCAGGCTCGCATTGAAGAGCGTCGTGACGTTGCCGTTTGTCAACTTCGTCAGGTCGAAGGTGTCATCCGCTTCGAACGACAACCATTCACCGTCCTCCGAATCGTTGTCGCCGGCACCCGCCTTGTGTACTTCGACACTGGTGGGCGTGACCAGCAGTTCTTCGAAGTCGCCGATCGCGCTCGGTTGATCGGTCACCTGAAACTCCAAGTTCCCGTCGCCTTCCGTCATGCAGCCGGAGAATCCGATTCCGATCACGAGCAAACTAGCCAAAACGATGTCGAACCGCACCATATCGCCTCGAACCGGACCCTCCGTATTGCTTATAAGCCGTTTTGGTACAAGTCGATACCAGAACCATCCAGCTGGCGGATTCGTTCACGGCTTGTATCGCACCTTATATAGGCCGCGGAAACGGAAACATCATCGATACCATGACCATGCGCAGGACGATCATGAGCCGGAAACTCCTGGCCGCCGCGTGCGGCATCTTGTTGCTCGGGTTCCTAGGGGTGGCCGCGGCGCAAGGCCCCGGCGGCCAAGGGACACCGCCGCCGACGTCGTCCCCTACGCCCGGCCCGCAGAACGGGACGGCACCGTCTGGCAACCAAACACAACCCACCAGCCCACCGACTGCTGGTCCCGGCACGGGCGGCAATGAAACTGCCGACGATCGACGGCCGACCGAACTACCGCCTCAGGTCCCCGGACGGATGCAGTTGGCGGACGGCGTCGCCGACGGCCACTACGTCGACTTCGTATTCGACGAGGCCAACGGCACCATCGGAAACTATACCGTTGGTCCCGACACGTTCTTCGCGACGATCAACGCCCCAGGACCGTTCGGCGCCGAGGCCCAAGGGGCGAGTGTGCGTCTGACAGGCGTCGGCTTCGAGATCCTCATCACCGACAACCCCACGGGGATGCTACGGGTCCAGAGCGACAATGCATCGTTCCAACTCGTCCTGACAGACGCGGTCGAAGCCAATGCCACGGAACCCCGCATCGATATCCGTACGGGGAACCAGTCGGCGTTCCTGACCAATGGGACGCTCGACGACAACCAGAGCATCGAGACGCATGGTGGCCTCTTCCTCCTGTACGGGGCCTCCGTCTCGGCGGTCGCACGCGACTACGCGCCGAGCCAGGCACGGATCGACGAGGCGATCGCAGACGGCCGCGTCGCCGCACGCGTCCAAGTGCTCCCGAACGCGACAAACGTTCTGGCGTTCCAAGACGCCGACGTCCGGGGTGTCCAACAACCCAACGGAAGCTACCAGGTGCGTGTCGATGCCAACTTCTCCGACGGACGGGCGTTCGTCGTCGATTTCGCGCCCGGCCTGCTCAACGCCAGCCAGCTCGGCGTCCTCTACTATTCGGAGGAAGACGGCCAACTGGTCCCACAAGGAATCCAACGGGCGGACTCGCTGGAGGACGCACTCGTCATCGAGCCCGGTGAGGGCGCCGAATACTGGGTCGTCGGAGGCCTGGAAGGCTCGCAGGCCGTCGTGGCGATCCCCCACTTCAGTGTCCACGTGTTCGAACTCTTCGGAATCCCACCCGAGGTCGCCCCGCTCGTCGTCTACGGACTGGTCGCGGCGATTCTCGTGGTAATCGTCATGGGCGCCGGGGCGTTCATGGGACGCCGCGAACGGACGTGAGACCAATGACAGCGGCAAACGGGCAGACCGTCGCCTGGATGGGGCTGCCGGCGCATTTCGGCTGGCTTAAACAGGCCTCCCGAGTTCTGAGGACGTGGTGAAAACGACATGGCGGATGTGAACGCGAACGTGGAGATTTTCCTGGCCGCTACGGTACTCGGCGTGGCCTTGATCCTGCTTGTGTTGGCCGTCCTGGCGTTCCGACGGTTGGGCGAGTCGCGGCTTTTGATGTTGGCGTTCAGTTTCGGCGCGTTCGCGCTCAAGGGCGCCTACCTGACATGGATGTCATGGGAGACACGCGGCTCCGAAGCGTGGATCCTTCCAGTGGCCGCACTCGACCTCGTAATCCTTGGATTCCAGTACTTGGCCGTCCGGAAGCGATGATGGGGGACGGCGGTGACCGACGAGCCGGACCACGAACTCCTGGAATTGGAGACACGTCGCCGCATCTACCAGGAAATCAGCAGGACACCCGGAATCCACTTCCGTGCGCTTCAACGCCAGCTCGACATGGCTCTCGGGACGCTGGAATACAACCTGCGCGAGCTTGAGAAGGAAGGACTCGTGGTAAGCCGCGACGAAGGCTACCACAAGGCGTTCTTCACCGGCGACGACATGGACCGACGGGACCGCGACTACATGCTCCACCTGCGGCAAGAGCTTCCCCGGCGGATCGCCATGGAGATCGCCAACGACCCCGGCGTCCAGTTCAAGACGCTGCGAGAGCGGATCGGCATCTACCCGTCTCGCCTTTCGTCTCAACTGAAACGGCTGGAAGAGGCGGGAATCATCGAATCGACGGTGACCGGCCGCGAGAAACACTACGTGTGCGTGGAGCCGCAGCGGGTCCGCCACCTGATCATACGGTACCAGGAGAGTTTTGCCGACCGGGCCGTCGACCGGTTCGCCGATACGTGGTCCAAACTGTGAACGTTGTGGGCCACGCGGCCCGCCTTTCGCACCGCTGCCACACAGGACCCCAAGCAAAGCGTGGGACGCCCCGGTCGTGGCTGCAATCCAGAGCCTCTCCCTAATGGGGGTCGTGGGAATCCGGTCGGTCGCGGTGCTACGCCAGCACGACGTCTCGTTCCTCGGCTTCGACGCGCTTGGATTTCCCGTGGCGGGTGGTCCGGGCGAGGCCGGCTGCGATGAGAGGCGCTAGGTCACGGCTGACGCGGCTTTGGTCGCGGTCGAGCGCGTTCGCAAGTTCGTTGATGCTCTCGAACGATCCGTGTTCACGAAGCGTGTGCAACAGGCGGATCCGTTCTGGTGAAAGGATTCGTCCGACGATGGCCGGGTCGAGTGGGATGACGACAAATCGGTCGGGGTAGCGGTCGGGTTGCCTTACGAGATCGCGGGCGATTTCGAACGCGTGTTCGATGTGTTTGGTCGCGTCACTCATGCACGGTCGCCTCCATTCGCTTTCGGTACGTTTGCCAGTTGGCCTTAATGTCTTCTTCGGCGGTCGTCAAGGCGACCCCGTAGTCCTTGGCGGCCACGACCGGCTGCTTCAAGTCTTCCTTCTGCGCACCGGGTTTTCTCCAAAACCGATGCACGTGGAGCGTTCCGTGCTCTGTGTCGTAGCGATAGACCTCGTGCCATTTCCCCTGAATCTGCGCCCGGTAGTTGACGGCGAATCCGACGACCGTTCCTCGTTGTAGCGTGAATTCCATGTCGATGCGATCCTCGTTCGTGATGTAGTGCTGGAATTCCTTTTTACTTGACATCCAGCGGCATATGACATTGGAGGTAATAGGATTAAAGCTTATCGACGACAGATTTCCAGCAACCCAAGTGTTGCGCCATCGATGCCCGGTCTGGGGCAGCAGGCCTCGACGGCGCTTCCGCAGACACACCACCAAGCCCGACGTTTTTATAGCGGGCGCGTCTGACGCCTCCCGTCGGTGAGGGGAAAACCATAGTCCCCTACACCCGACCACTACTCTAAGCCCCGTGGTCTAGCGGTCAAGGATAGGGGACTCTGGATCCCTTGGCATCGGTTCGAATCCGATCGGGGCTATTTCACGGCGGCTGGCCAAGTCCTATGAGGGAAGCTCCACCGGCCAGAACGTCATGTCGTAACCCCAGAAGTTCCCGCCAGCCCCCGGACCATCGACAATGACCGGCAGCAGGCCGTCGTCCTCAAGCTCGCCCGGGCCGGCGGCGCCCGTGAACGGGGTGAACTCGGAATCCACCATGGCCGTCACGGCCCCGTCCTGGACGCCGAAGAGCCGCGCCGTTCCGGCCGAGAACGTCTGGGCCGGGCCGACGGCGGTCGTCGTCAGCAGGGCCTCGGCGGTCCCGTTGGCGGCACGGGTTGCTCCGTCGCCGACGATGAGGTGGTCCCTGGGGACGTCGACCTGGACCTCGCCCTCAGGCATCTGCGGAATGCCCCACGCCACGTAGGCGTCATGCATCGCCGATCCTTCGACGACGCCGACCACGTGCACGTACTGGAACATGGCCCCATCCTTCGCG